>JAIELS010000099.1 GCA_019752795.1 Sphingobacteriaceae bacterium | reverse complement strand
AAAGGTAACAAGACAGAAACCGCTCGTTTATTAAATATTGGCTTAACAACGCTATATCGGAAGATTGAAGAATATCAAATTACTTAATTTTCATTTTAATTACCTTTTCATTTCGGAAAAAACCCTTTCATTTTGGAAGGGTTTTTTATTTTATACAAACTAATTATTTTATGTAAATAATTGATCTGTAATGTGATAGTTGTTTTTTGTTGTCATTGGTACGTGTATTGGCATGACGTTCCCAAAAACATATCATTATGGTCACAATCCTACTTCTTTTAGCCCTCTTAATTATGGGCTGGTTATTTTACAAATCAATCGACTGGTTCGAAAAAATCTAAAATCTATGATCGCATTATTTATTGTTTCAATCGCAGTATTCATTTACATGATTTACGTATTGATTAAACCGGAAAAATTTTAATTATTATGATGAACACAGAATTACTTGGTATAATAGCCACCTATGCCATTACCTTACTCATTGCTATACCACTCGGTATATATTTGGCAAAGGTATTTGCTGGAGAAAAAGTCTGGACAGACTTTTTGAAACCGCTTGAAAAAGTTATTTACAAGCTTTCAGGTATCAATTCAAACGAAGAAATGAATTGGAAACAACACATGAAAGCCTTAATCACTATAAATTTATTGTGGTTAGTTTACGGTTTCTTTGTATTGATTTTTCAGCATAAACTTCCACTAAATCCTGATGGAAATCTAGGCATGAGCCCCGACCTCTCATTTAACACTGTCATCAGTTTTGTAGTAAATTGTAATTTACAGCATTATTCTGGAGAAACGGGTTTAACTTACTTTACGCAGCAGTTTGTAATTATGTTTTTGCAATTTGTAAGCGCCGCAACTGGCATCGCAGCTGCAGTAGTTCTTTTTAAAGCATTTAGAGATAAAACCACTACACAGCTAGGTAATTTCTGGGTTTTCTTTATTAAATCTATTACTAGATTATTGCTTCCGCTCTCTATTGTAATCGCTATTGTATTGGCTTTTAATGGTATACCTACAAGTTATGAAGGAAAAGATCAATTCATTTCAATGGAAGGAGATACAGTTAATGTTTCAAGAGGGCCTGTTGCAGCTATGGTTGCGATAAAACATTTGGGTACGAACGGAGGAGGTTGGTTTGGCGTAAATTCTGCACATCCACTTGAAAATCCAAACTATATCACTTATATGGTAGAAATGATTGCGCAAGTAATTATACCAATAGCTATGATATTCGCTTTTGGTTGGTTTATCCGTAGAAAGAAAATGGCCTATGTAATTTTTGGTATCATGACATTAGGAATGTTTCTATTATTAGTGCCAACGGTAATAAGCGAAGTTCGAGGTAATCCTGCAATTGAAAAAATGGGTATTTCGCAAGCCACAGGTGCAATGGAGGGAAAGGAAATAAGATTTGGTACCATTGGCACAGCATATTGGAGTACAGTAACCACTATTATTTCTACGGGTTCGGTAAACTCTATGCATGATAGTACAATGCCATTAACTGGTATGCTGCAAATGCTTGCGATGATGATGAATTGTTTTTACGGTGGTTGTGGAGTTGGTTTACTTAATTATTTTGTCTTTATCATTATTGCAGTGTTTATCTCTGGGTTAATGGTGGGGCGAACGCCAGAATTTTTAGGACATAAAGTAGAGGCTAGAGAAGTAAAAATTGCTTCTATAATCGCCTTGTTGCATCCATTTATAATTCTAGTTGGAACTGCACTAGCTGCCTATACGATCACGTATTATCCAGACGCTAACTGGGCAGTTAAACCATCAAGTTGGCTTAATAATCCAGGTTTTCATGGCTTTTCAGAAATGTTGTATGAAAATACATCAGCAGCTGCAAATAATGGTTCTGGTTTTGAAGGACTTGGTGATAACAATATGTTTTGGAATGTAGTAACTGGATTTATATTAATACTTGGAAGGTTTTTACCAATTATAGGTCCGGTAGCTATTGCAGGTTTATTAGGAGCTAAGAAATACATTCCCGAATCTAACGGTACATTAAAAACAGATACATTAACTTTTGGTGTGATGACTTTTGTAGTAATTGTAATCATCACTGCACTTGCCTTTTTTCCAGCGTTGACTTTGGGTCCACTGGCTGAATATTTCACCCTAGCTAAATCATAAAATGAAAAATAAGTCAAATATATTATTCGAACCAGCATTGGTAAATACAGCACTAAAACAGTCGTTTGTTAAACTTGATCCACGATCAATGATCCGTAATCCGGTGATGTTCACCGTAGAAATCGGTACAGTGGTAATGCTTTTTGTTACCATTTACTCCATCAGCAATCTTAGTCAAGGTTCTTTTGGATATAATCTAACCGTATTTATTGTATTACTGCTTACTTTGTTGTTTGCCAATTTTGCCGAAGCTATCGCCGAAGCAAGAGGTAAGGCACAAGCAGATAGTTTAAGAAAAACTAGAGAAGAAACACCTGCTAAAGTAATATTGAATGATGGGAATATTGAAATTCGATCTTCTAGTTTACTTTTAAAAGGCGATGTGTTTTTTTGTGAAACTGGCGATACTATTCCCACAGATGGGGAAATTATTGAAGGTATTGCAACAATCGATGAATCAGCAATAACTGGCGAATCTGCTCCAGTAATTAGAGAATCTGGAGGTGATAAATCATCGGTAACTGGTGGCACCAAAGTATTGTCAGACCAAATCAAAGTTCAGGTAACTACGCAGCCTGGAGAAAGTTTCTTAGACAAGATGATTGCTTTAGTTGAAGGAGCTTCTAGACAAAAAACACCAAATGAGATTGCTTTAACAATATTGTTAGCAGGTTTTACATTGGTATTTATCATTGTTTGTATTACTTTAAAACCATTTGCAGATTATGCTAAAACGCCAATTACTATAGCAGCATTCATTTCTTTATTTGTATGTCTTATTCCAACTACCATAGGTGGGTTATTGTCTGCCATCGGTATAGCAGGTATGGATAGGGCGCTCAGAGCAAATGTAATTACCAAATCTGGTAAAGCGGTAGAAACTGCCGGAGATATCGACGTATTGCTTTTAGATAAGACGGGGACAATAACCATAGGTAACCGTAAAGCAACAACTTTTTATGCTACAGCGGGAGTTAGTAATGATGCGTTTATTGATGCTTGTGTACTTAGTTCTCTCGCTGATGAAACACCTGAAGGAAAATCGATTGTTGAACTTGCACAGTCACAAAATAATAAATTATCAGATGCCCCAGAAGGTTCTGTTTTTATCAAATTTACAGCAGAGACTAGATCAAGTGGTATGGATACATTGGATGGAAAAAGAATACGAAAAGGAGCTTTTGATTCTATCCGCAACATTGTTTTAAAAGCAGGTAATCCTTTTCCAGCTGATATTGAAGAAAAAGTAAAAATAATTGCTGGAAATGGAGGTACTCCTTTGGTAGTTAGTCAAAATGAAAAAGCCCTCGGCGTAATCGAATTGCAAGATATTATCAAGCCTGGTATTAGTGAGCGTTTTGAACGCTTGCGTAAAATGGGAGTTAAAACAGTAATGGTAACTGGAGATAATCCCCTTACTGCAAAATTTATTGCTGAAAAAGCAGGTGTAGATGATTTTATTGCCGAGGCAAAGCCCGAAGATAAAATGAATTATATCAAAGACGAACAAGCGCTGGGCAAGTTAGTGGCCATGATGGGAGATGGAACAAACGATGCCCCTGCTTTAGCACAAGCAGATGTTGGCGTAGCCATGAACAGCGGAACCCAAGCGGCAAAAGAAGCTGGGAATATGGTTGATTTAGATAATGATCCAACCAAACTAATTGAAATTGTAGAGATTGGCAAACAACTACTAATAACTAGAGGTACACTGACTACATTTTCTATAGCTAATGATGTGGCAAAATACTTTGCAATTGTTCCGGCACTGTTTATTATTTCAATTCCCGCACTTCGAAGTTTAAATATAATGAATTTGCATAGTCCCGAATCTGCAATATTAGCAGCTGTAATTTTCAATGCGCTCATTATCCCTTTATTAATACCAATCGCTTTGCGAGGAGTTTCTTATAAACCAATTGGAGCAAGTGCACTTTTGAGAAGAAACATCTTTATATATGGGATAGGAGGTGTAATTGCACCATTTATTGGAATAAAATTAATCGACATGTTAATTTCTTTAATTCTTTAAGAATTTATACATATCAGTATTAAATAATTATAAAATATTAAATAAAATGAAAAAATATATCATACAATCTTTGCGCCTTACAGCAGTTTTATTGGTTTTACTTTGTATAATTTATCCTTTGTTTATCGCCTTTACAGGAGGTTTTTCAAAAGGAAATGGCGGTGGCGAAAAAATAATGAAAGAGGGTAAAGTAGTTGGTTATGCGGCTTTGGGTCAATCTTTTACAAAGCCAGAATATTTTTGGAGTAGACCATCAGCGGTTGACTATAATGCTGCTGGTTCTGGAGGGTCAAATAAAGGACCATCAAATGAAGAATATTTAAAACAGGTTGCTGATCGTATAGATACTTTGCTCAAATATAATCCAACTTTAAAAAAGGCGGATATTCCAGCTGATATGGTAACGGCTTCTGGTAGTGGTTTAGATCCGAATATTTCAGTTCAAGGAGCTGAAATACAAATTTCTCGTATTGCGGCTTACAGAAAATTAGACGAGAACATAGTAAAGGATTTGGTAGCTAAAAACACTGAAACTCCTCTTCTAGGATTATTTGGCCCCACCAAAATAAATGTCTTAAAGCTAAACGTAGCCTTAGACGAATTGAATAAAAAATAAGGAAATAGAGGACAGTTAAAAGCGAATTATTAGTGATTAAGCATTTAACCTATTTTCAACTCCTTTAAAATAAATAAACATGAAAAAAATATTAACATTAGCTGTTGTCTTAGGCACAGCCTTATATAGTAACGCCCAAGAGGCTTCAAAAATAAAAGTGTCAGGTTATTTAGAAACCTATTATGGTTTTGATTTTAATAAACCAATAGATAACAATAGACCAGGATTCATCTATTCACATAACAGGCACAACGAAGTTAATTTGAACTTAGGTTTCATTAAAGGAAATTATGACGACGGTGCTGTTCGAGCAAATATTGCAGTAATGGCGGGAACTTACACTAATGTAAACTTAGCAGGAGAACCTGGAGTGTTGAAGAATATTTTTGAGGCAAATGCTGGTTTAAAATTAAGTAAAACTGAAAACCTGTGGTTAGATGCAGGTATATTTTCATCTCATATTGGTTTTGAAAGCGCAATTAGTAAAGATTGTTGGGTGTTGACGAGAAATATCTCTTCAGAAAATTCTCCCTATTATGAGGCCGGTGCAAAATTAACTTATGGTACGTCTGATGGTAAATTAACAGCCTCAGTTTTGTATTTAAATGGATTTCAACATATCAATCGCGTAAATGGAAATACGAAGCCAGCTGGTGGATTACAGTTAACTTACAAGCCAACAAGTAAACTTACCTTCAATTATAGCAATTATATTGGTTCAGAAGGTGAAAATGCAGTAAGGACACAACGTGTATACCATAATTTTTATGCCATTGCCCAATTAACAGCAAGCTTTGGTTTAACTGCAGGTTTCGATTACGCAACACAACAAAAAGTTAAAGGTCAATCGTCAAAAAATGAAATTTTATCTCCTGTTTTAATTGCGCAGTATAAATTTGATACTAAATGGGCTATGGCAGGTAGAGTAGAATATTATGAAG
>JAIELS010000166.1 GCA_019752795.1 Sphingobacteriaceae bacterium | reverse complement strand
CAATTTGATAATGTTTAATGGCCTTCCATCTAACAATCTCATTTCTTTTAATGCCTCGTAGTTTTCTTGCAATAAAATATGGTTTTCATCCATTGGGTTACTTTCCAAAACCGTTAAAACAGTATCCTCATTTACAAATCGGGTAATGTCATCAATATGACCATCAGTATCATCACCAACAATTCCATCCCCTACCCACAAAACTTGTTCTGCTCCGTAAAACTCTTTTAAATAAGTTTCGATCTGTTCTTTGTTTAAATGTGGATTTCTGTTTTCATTCAATAAACAAGCAGTACTTGTTAAAATTGTTCCTGCTCCATTAAACTCTACCGAGCCACCTTCCATCACAATATCTGGTGTAAATAAAGGCAAATTAAAATGTTTGGCAATTTTAGTTGGTATTACATCATCCAAATCGAAAGGAGGATATTTTCCACCCCATGCGTTATAACCCCAATCAACAACCGCTTTTTCGTTTCCTTTAACAACAAAAGCAGGCCCGTGGTCACGACACCAAGCATCGTTGCTTTCGTTAAAGTAAAACTCTATTTGATTTAAATCTGCTCCTACTTTCTCTAGTTCTGAACTTGCAAAAGCTTTCATTGCTTCATCCTTTACATTAATACGCACTTTCTCGCCAGTTGCAACTAACTTAATAAACTCACAATAAGGTTTATAAATCGTTTCTATTTTACCTGGCCAACTTGCTTCTTTATGCGGCCAACTTAACCAAGTAGCTTCATGTTTTGCCCATTCTGCGGGGAAAGAATAACCTTTTGCCTTTGGCGTGTGAGAAAAGTCCGAAAGTCCGAAAGTCTGAAAGTCCGTGGTTTTATTCCCAGAAAGAGGTGTTGTTTTAGATTGATGATGTATTTTATCAGACATTAGCTTAATGATTTTATTAGACCGTTTATCATAACTAGAACTTCTTCACAATCTTTATAAAGTTCCACAAAACGATCTTCGTGTAAATATTTTCTTCTTTTTGCAAGATGCAAGCAACCTACAACTTCAATATCAGACCTTAACGCATATCGTAAAAATCTTATGAATTCAGCATTACTTTGACCAGTGCTTCCTTCCGCTATATTTAATGAGATGGAATCAGCAGCTCTCTTTATTTGTGAGGTTAAAATATAAACCTCTTCTTTTGGAAAAGTTTTAGTTTCTTTATCAATTTCGTCAGCTAAGTCTAACGCTTTTTGCCAGACTTTAAGTTTTTCAAATTTAAACGCCATAAATAGTTATTTTAAGTAGGCTGAAATATTCAATGACTATTTTGCTTTCAGAAAATGTATTCCAGACTTTATCTTTACTGACTTTCAGACTTCATTTTATTCCTCATCAATAAATCTTTTGGTTATTGGTTGATAAGAATCAATTCTTCTATCTCTTAAAAATGGCCAATGCTTACGCATATAATCACTTTGATTTAAATCAAGTTCTACCACTTTTGTTTCTTCTTGATCATGAGAGGCTAAATAAAGTAATTTACCTTGAGCGTTAGTTGCAAAACTTCCACCCCAAAATTTCATTGCCCCATTTTGTTCAAAACCTACACGATTTACACTTACAACTGGAACCCCATTTGCGACCGAATGCGAGCGTTGTATCGTTTGCCAAGCATTGTATTGATCTTGATTTGTTTCCTCGTCTTGTGTCGTATCCCATCCAATTGCGGTAGGATAAAACATAATATCCGCACCCATTAGCGCCGTAATTCTAGATGCTTCTGGATACCATTGATCCCAACAAATTAAGATACCGATTTTCGCAAATTTAGTCTGAAATACTTTGTAGCCTAAATCACCTGGAGTAAAATAAAATTTCTCGTAAAAAGCTGGATCATCTGGAATATGCATTTTACGATATTTTCCTAAGTAGCTTCCATCTGCATCTAAAACAGCCGTTGTGTTATGGTATATTCCTGCTGTACGTTTTTCAAATAACGAAGCAATAATTACAACGCCCAACTCTTTTGCAACAAATGCAAGAGCATCTGTAGATGGACCAGGAATTGCTTCCGCTAAATCGAAATTATCATAATCTTCTACATCACAAAAATAAAGAGAGGTAAACAGCTCTTGGAGACATATAATTTGTGCACCACCAGCAGCAGCTTCTCTAACTTTTAAAATAGCTTTATCTAAATTTTCCTTTTTATCTTTAGTACAAGTCATTTGTACCAAGCCAACTTTTACTTTGCTCATATCTTAAAAATAATTGAATGGTAGAATAACAAAATGAGTGAATTTAAAATCCATTCGCTCATTAAAATTCATTCATTCCAAATTAGGTTACAAAGTTACTAAAAAAGGTTAAAGGTATGAAGATAGCGGGTTAAAGGTTTGTAATCATTCTTACTTAATCTTACAATAGCTTTTTAGAATAAGCATAACGAACCAAGCCTATGGCATTGTTTGCTCCAGTTTTACGCATCAGATTTTTACGATGAGTTTCTACAGTACGCTCACTAATAAAAAGTTTTTCAGCAATTTGCTTACTGGTTAATTCTTCCGCCAATAATTTTAACACTTCCAACTCTCTTTCAGTAACACTGTTTTCAGACAATTCTTGAGGCAATAGCGCACTAAGCAATGCTTTATTTACTTCATTACTAAAATATTTTCTACCATTGTGAACCGTTTCTATTGCATTTACGATTTCTTGTTGAGCATATTTTTTTAGCACATACCCATCTACACCCGCAGCAAGCATTTCTCGAATCATCAGCGCCTCATCATGCATACTTAACACTATAATTTTAATGTCTGGCTTAATTAGTTTTGCTTTTTTAACCAAAGTGAGACCATCCATATCCGGCATCGAATAATCTGTAATAACTAAATCAACCTCATGCTGTTTAAGATAAGCCAATGCAAAATCGCCAGAGGTAAGCTTGTTTACAATTTCAAATCCATCTACAACCTTTAATATGGCTTCTAATCCATCTGAAACTATCGCATGATCATCAACTAAAAGTATCTTCATAAAATTTCGATTGAGCTTGCATGAAAATAAGCATATTAATTTAATAGTTAAATACTTAGCATTTATAAAAATAAAAAATACCCACTAGCACTTATATGCAGATCTCTTTTTTTAGTTAAATTTAAATTAGATTTTACATTGATTAATATGTCTCTATTCAATTTAAAGCTAGTTTTAGCTGTACTGTTCTCAACTTTATTTCTACCTGCATTTACACAAGAACTAACTCTTAAGGAAAGCGTAGATAAATTGAATGCTACTGCCATGAAGTTTTTGGTAAAACCAGACTCACTAATTGTTTATGCCGATAAAGCTTACGATTTAGCAAAGACCGCTAACTATAAAAATGGCGAAGGTATTGCTGTAAAACTGAAGGGAATTTACGAACACAGAAAAAGTAATTTCCCTAAAGCAATACAATATTATACTCAAGCTTTAAACATATTTACAGCACTTAATGTACCCTTGGAAGTCGGTAAGGCTAATTTAAACATTGCCACATCCTACAATAGTCAGCTCGACTTTGTAAACAGTATACAATATGCCCTAAAAGCACTCAGAATTTTTGAGCAATTGAATGACCCAAACGGCGCCGGAAGGGTATTAAATTTGTTAGGCATTAGTTCTTCAGCGCAAAAAGATTATAAAGAAGCCTTAAAATATTTTAAACAATATAATTCGTTAGCAAAAAAAGCAAAAGACACTATTGAAATGGCTTCTAGTTATAATAATGTAGGCAGTACTTTTCAGCAACTTAATAAATTAGATTCTGCCATATATTATCTTAAACTTTCTTCTCAATTACATGCCAAAAAGAAAAATATATCCGGACTTGGCACCAATTATCAAAACATCGGCAAGTTGTATAATGATAAAAAGGACCTAAAAAGTGCATTAGTTTATTTTGAAAAAAGTTTAGTCGCTTACCAAAGCAACGGCGATAGGAAGTTTATGAGCCATAGTTATTTTAATATTGGGAATGTCTATAAGCAACTAAAAGATACATTAACTGCAATTAAATGGCTTGATAAAGCAGTTAAATTGGCCAATGAGGTAAGTGAGAAAGAAATTTTGGAGCAAGCTTATCAAGAATTATCAGAAATCAAAGCAGCTGATAACCAATATAAAGTTGCCTATGAGCATCTTAAAAAATCAAATCAAGCTGGCGACTCAATTTTAAACCTAAGCAAAAATAAAATCGTTGAGGAGTTAAAAACCAAGTATGAAGTAGAAAAGAAAAACCTGTTGATAGAAAATAATAAAATTGAAATCGCTAATCAAAAGCTCGAAGTACAAAAAAGAGAAATACAATTGATATCACTTGGAGTTATTTTATTATTGATTTTATTAATTACATACTTTATTTATAATCGTAGAAAATTAAAAGCTAAAGCTCAATTGCAAGAAGAAATTAACAAGCAACAAGAGTTGGCTGCTCGTGCGGTGTTAGATGCAGAAGAACGTGAACGTAGAAGGATTGCTGGCGATTTACATGACGGAGTTGGACAAATGCTTTCAGCCGCATTAATGAATTTAAATGGTCTTTTGCATAAGCTAAATTTAAAAGGCGATGCAAGTTTACAGGCAGAACAAACATTGTCCTTGGTAAATGATAGTTACGATGAAATGCGTTCTATTTCTCATCAAATGATGCCAAATGCGTTAATCAAATCTGGATTAGCTATAGCGATAAAAGACTTTTTAAATAAAATTGATAAAGATGTTATTAAAATTAGCCTAGAAACTGTTGGTTTAAAACAACGTTTAGATGAGCAAACCGAAACAGTTTTATATCGAGTAATACAAGAAACTGTTAACAATGTGATTAAACATTCGGAGGCTAATCAATTAAATATCGTTCTAATTAAAGATGATGAAGGTGTTTCTGTAACTATTGAGGATAATGGAAAAGGTTTTGACAAAACTAAAACTAATTTAAAAACAGGTATCGGCATTAGTAATATTTATTCGAGAGTAGAATTTTTAAAGGGTACTGTGGATATTGATAGTGCTCCTGGTAAAGGGACGCTCATCGCAATTTATATCCCTGATTAAATTATTTTTAATCTAAATCGAATTTAATCCCTACATTTAGTTTAACTAAATAAACTTGAAATGAAAAAAGAAAATACTACAGAAACATCTACTAAAGAAGCGCAGAACCAAAATCCATTACCGAAAAAAAGATTGCCTCGTAAAAAGAAAAAATTAGGTAAAAGTGGTAAAATTGGAGGATAAAAGATGAAAGCTGAAAACAATATCAAAGATAATAACAATAAAGTGCCTACACCGAAAAAAAGATTGCCCCGTAAAAAGAAAAAATTGGGTAATAGTGGTGGTAAAGGTGGTTAAAGACAAATAAAAAATGAAACAAGAAATCAAATCAACCAAAGAAGATAACAATCAATTGCCTACACCGAAAAAAAGATTACCCCGCAAAAAGAAAAAACTAGGCAAAAGTGGTAAATCTGGCGGATAAAATGTTGATCAAAAAAAATGGAAAGCAAAAGGCCAAAGTTGACCCTAGAAATCTAAACCTCTCCAACTACTTTTCTGAAAATAGTTTTACCGATACTCCTAAGCAGTACGATTGGACCACAATTAAGCTTTCAGATTGGGGAATTTATCATAATGACAGACTTAACAATTGTACTTGTGCAGCTGCAGCGCACATGCTAAAATGCTGGACAGCCAATTCAAAAACAGAAGCTATTATTTCTGACGATGCAGTTCTTGAAGCGTATGTAAATATTACAGGTTATGATGCCAATACTGGAGAAGGCGATGAAG
>JAIELS010000181.1 GCA_019752795.1 Sphingobacteriaceae bacterium | reverse complement strand
AATTTTCGATAGTTCTGATATCTCTTATCTTTTTGATACACTTGATAAACCTTCCCAACATTATTTTGGCGAAATTAGTTACTGCTATGAATATCAAAATGTGAGCGGTAAATGGTTTAATTGGCTTTACATAGACAAAAACACCTTAACACAAGAATCAGAAGCGCAAGGTTGGAAATGTGAGGTTATTTATGAAGACGACCAAGATCAATATTTAGCTAGATTGACTCTAATTAGTTAAAGTTGAATACAATAAAAATCAATTAGCTTCTTCTTCCCAAATACAAGCAATATTTACAATTGTTTGCACAGCTTTTTCCATATCTTGAACAGAAACCCATTCTTGCTTACCATGAAATGCGTGTTCGCCAGCAAAAATATTTGGACAAGGCAAACCCATAAAAGATAATCGAGAACCATCGGTACCGCCTCTTATACTTCTTTTTATTGGAGTTAATCCTGCTCTTTCAATTGCTTTAATTCCGTAAGCGATAATTTGAGGGTATTGATCCAACACTTTTTTCATATTTCGATATTGTTCGCTTACTTTAAATGTGTAGGTAGCATTAGGATAGTTTTTCATCACATCCATTACTACATTTTCTAAATAATCTTCATGTGCTTTCAATAAATCATCATCAAAATCTCTAATGATAAAATCAGCCTCAGCTTGCTCCGCATTACCATGAAAATTAACCGGATGAATAAAACCTTCTTTCCCATTTGTAGCCTCTGGAGTAAGTTTATCTTTTGGCAATGCCGATAAGATATCTGCCAATGCTTTTATTGCACTTTCCATTTTACCTTTAGCAAAACCCGGATGTGCACTTACGCCATTGATAATTAATTTTACAGCATCGGCTGAGAAAGTTTCATCTTCAATAGAGCCTAAAGTTTCTCCATCTACAGTATAAGCAAAATCTGCAGCTAGCTTTTTTAAATCCGCTTTATCTACGCCTCTTCCTATTTCCTCATCTGGAGTAAATAAAATTTTAATCTCCCCATGTTTAATGTCTGGATTTTGCATTAGAAAAGCAGCGGCTTCCATAATTTCAACTAATCCAGCTTTATTATCAGCACCTAAAAGTGTAGTGCCACTAGCTGTAATAATATCATTTCCAATTTGATTTTTTAAATCTTTATGTTCATTAAGCTTTAAAATAATAGAATTGTCATCTGGTAAAACTAAATCTTCTCCTTGATAATTTTTATGAATGATAGGTTTTACATCCTTACCACTACAATCTGGGGAAGTATCCATATGCGAACAAAAACAAATTATTGGAACTTTCTTTTCAGAGTTGGCAGGAATAGCTGCATATACATAACCGTTATCATCCATGTGAGCATCAGTTAAACCAATTTCTAATAACTCTTCAACTAATACCCTACCTAAATCTTTTTGCTTTAAAGTAGATGGACAGCTTGAAGATTCTGCATCAGATTGTGTATCTATTTTCACATATTTTACAAATCGCTCTTGCAATTTTTGTGCTTTATTCGAATAAGGAATCATATCTCAAAATTAAGCTATTGAAACAATATGCAATTGTAAATATTAAAATAAAATACAGGACTGTTCAAAACCCGATATTTGGAAAAGACAATGTTACTTTTACTATCAAATAAAAGCATTAATTTAGACACATCATTTTATTAATCATGTTATGAAAACCAAAATATTTTTATTGCTTTTACTAACTACAAGCTTTGCTTTTGCCCAGCAAACTCCTTTTGAAAAAAGTGGAAAAAAGGAAACCACAACTTATGAAAGCGCCATTGCATTTTATCAAAATTTGGCAAAGACTTACCCGCAGCAAAGCAAACTGTTAAGTTATGGCAGTACCGATTTTGGTCAACCTTTGCATTTAATGGTATTATCAAAATCTAAAATATTTGATCCAGTTACACTGAGAAAAAACAATAAACGTATCTTTTTAATCAATAATGGCATTCACCCAGGAGAACCTGAAGGTATAGATGCTAGTATGATGCTGGCTAGAGATTTATTAAAAAACAATAAATTACCTGAGGATGTAGTTGTTTGTATCATTGCTTTATATAATATTGGCGGCAGCCATAACCGTAGCGGAACTTCTCGTGCCAACCAAAATGGACCCATTGCTTATGGTTTTAGAGGAAATAGCAAAAACTACGATTTAAATAGAGATTTTATTAAAACAGACTCTAAAAACTCGCAAGCTTTTCAGCAAATTTTTAATACTTGGCAACCAGAAATTTTTGTAGATACACATACGAGTAATGGTGCAGATTATCAGTATACGATGACGTTGATTCCTACGCAAAAAGACAAGTTAAATCCGATTTTATCTAGCTACTTAACTAAAACAATGGTGCCAGATTTATATAGCCAAATGAAAGGAAAAGGTTATGATTTAGTACCTTATGTTAATTCAATTAGTGAAATACCAGATAATGGAATTACTGGTTATATCGAATCTCCACGTTATTCTACTGGTTACGCAGCTTTACACAATACAATTGGCTTTATGCCAGAAACACACATGCTTAAGGATTTTGATCAGCGTGTGGAATCTACTTACAAACTCTTAAATACTTATATCGATATCATTGTTAGAGATGCAAAAGAAATAGGAGAGAATAAAGCTAAGGCTGATGCTTATACGGCGCAGCAAAAAGACTTTCCGCTAGATTGGAAATTGAATAGAAGCGTACTTGATAGCATTGAGTTTAAAGGCTTCGAAGCCAAATATAAACCAAGTGAAGTAAGCGGAATTGACAGATTATACTATGATAGAAATGCCCCTTTTACCAAAAAAATAAAGTATTGGGATAAATTTGAACCGAGTTTAACCGTAACTAAACCAATAGCTTATATTATTCCAAAAGCTTGGGATAAAGTAATTGCGTTGCTTAAATTAAACAATGTTAAAATGCAGCAGTTAACCACTGATTCTAAAATTAATTTAGAGATGTACTACATTGCCGACATGAAAACTGGTACGCAACCTTATGAAGGTCATTATTTACATAGTGCGGTTTCTTTAAAACCTGTTAATCAAGATATACAATTTTATGCTGGTGATTATGTGGTATATGTAAACCAAGCCAATAACCGTTATATTATAGAAACCCTAGAACCGCAAGCTATCGACTCATTCTTCAATTGGAATTTTTTCGATTCTATTCTAGGTAAAAAAGAAGGCTATTCTTCTTATGTTTTTGAAGATACGGCAGCAGAGCTGTTAAAAAAAGACCCTGAATTAAAACAAAAGCTAGAAGCAGAAAAAACAAAAAACCCTGATTTTGCTAAGAGCGCAAGAATGCAGTTAGAGTTTGTTTATAAAAACTCTGATTATTACGAAAAAACTTACATGCGTTACCCAATTGGCAGATTACAACAAAACATTAAACTGAATTTAAAATAACATGATGGAGCTTTTAAATGCTACACCTGTAGCATCAATAATATTTATTTTTACACTTATTACCAGTATTTACGCTTTTAACGACCGTCAGTTATTAGCAAATTTTATGTTTCACCCATATACGGTAAGTAGGGGTGGCAAAATTTACACTTTCATCACTAGCGGATTGATACATGCAGATTGGATGCACTTGTTTTTTAACATGTTTACTTTCTATTTCTTTGCCTTTAGGCTAGAAGCGATGATGGGGCATTGGCAATTTGGATTAATGTATTTCTTAAGTTTAGTTTTAAGCGATCTTCCATCATTAGTTAAGAATAAAGATAATTATAGATACAATAGTCTTGGTGCTTCTGGAGCAATTAGTGCAATTTTATTTAGCTATATTCTTTATGATCCGCTAAGCATTATTGGGGTAATGTTTATCCCTATGCCAGCCATTGTATTTGGCGTACTTTACTTGGTTTACTCTTGGTATATGGGTAAAAAAGGACAAGACAATATTGGTCACGACGCCCATTTTTTTGGTGCTTTAACGGGCCTAATTTTTACAATAATTGTTGTACCTGGTATTGTACAACATTTTATAGAAACGTTAAGTGGTAGCAGGTAATAAAGGCTTATCGAAATAACTCAATGGTGCCATTGGGTCTTTAATAATCTCAAACAATGTATGTTCCCAAGGTTTCCAGAAATTTTCTAAAACCTGGGCATATGTTTTATGAGCCCAAGCATCAAAAAGAGGCTTATTTTGCATTCCCTTAAGCGGCATTGCATCTATATAAATTACATCATCAACAGGCATAATTGTATATTCTGGCAAGCGATTAAACAAATAGGCTGAATAAAAAAATCGTGCTGCCAATTCTTCAAATTGTTGTTCAGAAAGTATTTGGTTTTTAATAGAATCTATGATTTCTTGATGGTATCTTTTGTTTGTTCCATTATCCTGTAAGCAAGCTATAATCCCGAAATCTTTAAATTTTAAAGAAAAAGTAAGGGTATTAATTTCATCACGAAAGCTAAAAGCAGTATTGATATCTTTTAATGGCACGATAACAATAGACCAAGGTGTAAAATCTTCTAACACTACTTCGCGATAAATGCTTTGCAACATGGTATGCAAATTACCAAACTTATGCATTAAACCTTGCGACATGTTCATTCCATCACCACTTAATTGATTTAAACGAATAGCACCTTGCATTTCTATATACAAAAAACTATACATCAATTTCCCTATCCAATTGAACAAATCTAACTCTGGTAAAGCCCACACACCTTCATGCCCTTTTGCAAAAGCAGATTCTATTCGTTGTTCTAATGGATCAATACCATTCTCAACAACAATAGCATTTGCCGGGACCGTTAAACTTTTATAGGTACGAATACTTTCATCAAGCAATTTAATTTGTTCATCGCCAGTTAAGCTTGCCATTTGAATGAGCCACTCTGGCAAAACCCTAATTTGCTCAACCGGCTCTTCACCACTTAAAAAGCAACATTTATTTTTAAAATCGAAATTTTTAAACGGATTGTAGATGGGCCTATTCATTGCTGCAAAATTAGCTAATTATTTGATACGGTAAATCAATACCAAGTAAAAAGACTTTTTTCAGTTATGGGTTACGAGTTAAAAGTTACAGGCCTAATTCTTATACATTCTGACATGCAACTTATAACTCGCAACTGTTCTAATACCTACTATAAAAACTGCCTATTTCATCAACTAGCTGCGCATAAATAGGTTTGGTAAACTCAACAAATAAGCTAGCAGGAGCAGGAGGTAAAGTTTCTCTCCTTTTAGTCAAGGCTAATTCTTGTTTGGTTAAAGCCCTTTCATCTCCTTTGTAATTTGCCCATTGATCTTGCCAAATATAGGTGCCTGGTAATTTTTTTCTTTTGATTATTTTACCTGTTTGCCAATCGCTTATGGTTAAATCTAAGAGGCCAGATGAAGCAACAGTTTTATCGAAAATACTTAATGTTGCCGTAACCGTTCCATAAACTTTACCATTAGCTCTAGTTTCGCCTATCACAACGCTGTCTTTCTTTAATTTTTCTACTTTCTCTTTCACATAAGTTTGTCCCACTACAAAATCATCGAAGCTTAAACGCAATACTTGGTTTGGTACAATTTTTTGGTTTCTAGCTTGTTGTTCTGAATAGAAAATAACAAATTTATTCTGTTGATAATTAGCCATAAATTGGTTAATCTGATCTTGAAAATATTGGTTGCTCAATTTATAATAATTACTATTTACCTCAACTGGTTGTACAACTACTTTGATAACAGCTGCCCAATAAGCTTCATTCAATTTATTTTTTACATCTTTATAATTAGGATATAAATATTGTGCTTTTTCAAAATTATAGTAAGCATTCTTAGCGCTTAT
>JAIELS010000117.1 GCA_019752795.1 Sphingobacteriaceae bacterium | reverse complement strand
ATAGGTTGTGGCATCCAGTAGTGGGTAAATTAATTGCAAAAGCCAAGGTACCGGTTGTACCTATCTATTTTCATGGCAATAATGGCGTACTTTTTAATATTTTGAGTTTTATCCATCCAACGCTAAGAACTGCAAAATTACCATCCGAATTTTTAAATAAAAATGGCTTAAAAATTAAAGTTAGAATTGGTAAGCCAATAAAAATTGAAGATGTTTCTTATAAAAACAATACCAATAGACTATTAGATTTTCTAAGAGCTAGAACATACGCTTTAGGAACAAGCATAGAAGAGGAGAAAAGATTATTTAATCCGATTAATTTATTTAAAAGAAAGAAGACGCCAGAACCAATTGTTGCAGAAACTGATAGGAATTTATTAGTTAATGAAGTAGCTACATTAGATGATTTTAAAGTCTGGGAGGAAAAGAATTATCAAGTTTACATCACTCCTACTGCAAGCATCCCTAATATTTTAAGAGAGATTGGACGATTACGCGAAATTACATTTAGAGAGGTTGGCGAAGGAACAAATAATAAAATTGATTTAGATAATTATGACATCTATTACAATCATTTGTTCATTTGGGATAAAGAATTAGAGAATATTGTTGGCGCTTATAGAATCGGGAAAGGTGATGAAATTTTAAATATGCTAGGTAGAAGAGGTTTTTATCTATCAGAATTGTTTAAAATTAAAGAACCATTTTACCCTATTTTACGACAAGGAATTGAATTAGGTCGCTCGTGGATTAGAAAAGAATATCAACTGAAACCTTTGCCACTATTTTTACTTTGGAAAGGTATTTTAAAATACTTAGTAGATAATCCGAAATACAGATATATGTTTGGGCCGGTTAGCATCAGTAATAATTTTTCTAAATTTTCTAAATCATTAATTGTAGATTATATTACTAAAAACCACTTTGATTACGAGTTGGCTCATTATGTTAAACCTAAAAACAAATTCAAGGCTGACCTTACTCCTATTGATACAGATCTATTGATTGAAAATAGTGAGACTTTAAAAGATTTAGATGGCTTAATTGGCGATATTGAAAGTTCTCACATGAAAATTCCGGTTTTATTGAGACAATATTTGAATTTAAATGCAAAAATAATTTGCTTTAACATCGACCCAAAATTCTCTGACTGTTTAGATGGCTTTCTAGTAGTAGATCTTCATCAAATACCTGCAGAAGTGTTAGAAAAGATTGGTAAAAACTTCTAAATAGAAATATGATTATAACAACGAAAGCCACGACATCCATCGTGGCTTTTCACTATTAACTAACCTAAACTTTTATTAAAATCAACCAAATCTTAATGCTACAAAGATAAATTTAGCGTATTAAACTAAAGTTAAATGTGGGTTATAATTTCAATAAAAAACCAGTTAACTGTATTCAGTTAACTGGTTTTTAAAAATTTAAAAGGATTAATATTTTGTGTTTTGTGCATCCCAATTTGCCCAGCCAGCTGTCCAATCTGTAGTACCAAAAGCACCACGATAGCTTACTGCATTAGCATTAGCTGTTGCTGCCCAAGTACCGCTTAAAGCTGGTGAACCTGTTGCAGGCATAAAGCTTGGAGCTAATAAGTTAAAAGGATTACCCAATTTAACGCTCGTATTTGCATCATTAAAAACCACATTCCCTTCAGCTAATGCTTTTGTTTGCATTTCTATAGCCGTTAAGGTTGTTGCTGTTGTTAAAAAAGGAACAGTATAAGCAGCAATAATATTATTCTTAAACTGTGAATCTCCATTTTTATAGAAATTTGCAGTTTTATCAGATTCTATGTTTAAGCCTCCTTTTTGAGATCCCAAAATAATAGAATTATTGAAGATAAACTTAGCACCTCTTCTCCAACGGTTACCATAAGCATGTCTACTAGCAGTACCAGCTGCATTATTTGGGCCTATTATAGTTAAGTTAGATAATTTAGGCTGAGTAATAGGCGCAGCATCAGTACCATCCTTATCATTATCACATTCAATTCCATTGCCATCATCTGCAGCATCTACAAATTTAGGGTCTCTCAATGCTAAAGCAAACTGGATACTACCATTGTAACCAAAATCAAAATCAAAATCATCATCCGCAGTTGCGTAAGCAATTAGATTTTTACAATTAACCGTACCACCAAAAAATTCAAATGCATCATCATTAGCATAAACAGTCTGTACATTCTCTATAATAGTTCCACTACCAACTGCATAAAAAGTTAAAGCATTAATTTCACTATCATTTACACCTATACCTGCATATTCTATTCTTACGTAACGTAATATTCCAGAGTTATCTGCTGGCACATTATCTGTTCCGTAAGTTAAATTAACTCCGCCTTCTACTTGCACAGGTGTAGTTCTGTTTGTTGGTGCCTTACCAACTAAAATAATTCCACCCCAATCACCTGGAGTTCTGCTACCAGCATCTTTACCAGAAGTAAATACAATTGGCTTAGTTACCGTTCCGTCTGCAACCAATTTCGAACCTTTATCGATAACCAAAGCAGCCTTAGTTCCTATTTTTGCCTTTACTATTGTACCTGGCTCTACTGTTAAAACAGCACCACTTTTTACTAGAACTACTCCATCTAAAATCCAAGTTCTATCTGCAGTTAAAGTTTTGTTAGTAGTAATCTCACCGTTAATCGTTTCTGGCGCTATTGGCTTTATTTCAATTTCTGGATCGGTAGTCTTTCTACAAGATGAGAAAGCTAACACTGCTGCTAAAAATAAAATTGATAATCTGTTTGTTTTCATTGCTTTGTTTTAAATTTTATATTTTCCTCAAAAATAAAGGCCTAATATGTTCTAAATATTAAGCCTTCTTTACCATTCAATTATCTAAGTATTATCTTAATGTTAACTGTTATTTTTTATCTAAACTGAAATTATAAGTAAAAGTTAAACTTGCGCCCATACCTGTTCTTGCAGTATTCATAATATTATCAATGTTTGATTGGTAGGTTTTTTTATTGTTATTATTTTGATAGAAATAAATTTTCTCATTTAAAACATCAGCTAGATTAAGTCGTAACTCTGCTTTATTGTTTATTAATTTTTTAGAAATCTGAAAATCTAACATATTTCTTCCTTTTTCATAAATATCTGGATAACCCTGATAACCCACTTCGGAAATACGCTCTCCAATTCTATTGTATAATATGTTAAATGATAAATTAGATTTAGGTTCATTAAATAATAAACCTGCGTTAATTAAATATGGCGACTGACCTTGTAATGCTCTAGAAGTAATTTCTGAAACCAAGCTATTTAAATTAACAGTAGAGAATATAACAGAAGTATTTACATAAGCTGTTAAGTTTTTATAAAAACTATTCTCACCCATAAAACCTAAATTTTTGCGAGCTTCTAACTCCATCCCATAAGTTGTTGCGGAGTTTGCATTCTGAAAAGTAATATTTTTTACACTGCCCGATGAGACAACCTGCTCAATAGGATTTTTAAAATACTTGTAATAACCTGAGATTGATAATACTTGACCCGCACCTGGGAAAATTTCATATTTAACATCTATATTGGTATTTTGGCTTCTTTTCAAATCTGGATTTCCTTGTAAAATTCTTTTTGAAATATAATCGAAGAAACCAAAGTTAGACAGCTCTCTTAATTCTGGTCTTGTTACAGTTTGTGATGCTGAAAAGCGAATATTGGTTTGATCAGATAAACTATACGTTGCATTTAAAGATGGTAAAATATCCAAATATTGTTTCTCTACTTTAACTTTTTTACCAGTAAAATCTGCTGTATTAACTAACTGATAAGAATCTTCTACTCTTGCGCCTAATGAAAGTCGAATTTTTTTACTTACACGAGTATCTAGCATCGCATAACCAGCATTTAAATCAGATGTGGCATCGTATTTATCTGCATTTTCAGTCCCCTCATCTAAAATGAAACCTGTTGGTTTTAAGTTAGTAGAATTAAAAATTTCATTATATGGCAAGGTTAACAAATTAGCTTCAAAAGCACCAAAAGATTTGATATAGCCAAATTTACGTGCTTTAAAATCTCTTAGTTTGTATTGCTTTAAACCTCCCACTTTTAACGAACTCTTCTCCTTGAAAAGAGTAAATGGTAAGGTTACGTTTAAACCGGCATTGTAGCTATCTTCAAAAAGATCAGAAAAAAAGCGACTTGCATCTGTTCTAGACGCTGTACCATTTGGTACAACAGCTTCATAGACTTTCGCACCTTGATCGTAGTCTAATCGGTAATTTATAGATTTCAAATCTGGCTGTAAACGATCTGAATAAGAATAGCCTAAATTCCAGTTCAATTTTAAATCTTGCCATGAAAACTTATGTTCACCTTCTAATTGAGAGTTCAATAAAGACTTACTTACTAAATCATAAGAATAACCTTTTATCAAATCTTGATCTACAAATTGTGTCCCAAAACGCGAAGTATATGTATTGTCTAAAGAAACATTATATAGGTTTTTAAAAGCGATTTTATGATTGCCTTTAATATAAGCAAAATTGGCTAGAGCACCTAAAGACGAACTAAATTTAAAAGTTTCATCATTAAAATCATATTGTTTTGTAGCCCCCTCATAGTCAAATCTTTCTGCTTCATTTCTTGTTTCGCTATTTCTATAAGTTAAGGAAACAATTGCTCCAATATTAGCTTTATTTTTTAATGCTTTTCGTAAACCCATGCTTAACTGATAAGCTTGTGATGGCATTGCAGCATTAAATGTATTGGTTTGAAAAGAGTTTCTAAATAGCTTTCCTGCATCAATTTTTTGGTTAGCAGTTAACACATTATATTTTTGTGTGCTTGGAATTCCTTTTGGAATATTTCTATCACTTTTAAAAAATCCAAAATTTTCTATTCCACTTTTCTCTCCTAATTGAAACTTTTGAAAGGTAGATTGCGAATTATATCCTGTTCCGGCAGATGCAAATAAATAATTTTCTGTCGGAATATCTTTCGTTAACACCTGAACAACACCTCCCGAAAAATCGCCTGGTAAATCTGGCGAAGCAGTTTTATTGATAACAATGTTATCAATCATGTTAGAAGGAATAATATCAAAAGAGAATGCTTTTCTATCTGGTTCTGTACTTGGTAGAATGGCATTATTTAAAAGTGTAGTATTATATCTATCACTTAAACCACGAACAATAACGAATTTATTATCTTGAATACTAGTTCCACTAACACGTTTTAAAACTTCTGAAGTATTTCTATCTGGCGAACGTCTAATTTGTTCTGCAGAAATTCCATCTGAAATACTAACATTTGTTTTCTGTTTTAAATAAAGGGAATTAACCGTTTCTTTCTTTACAGTCGTTGTAACTACAACCTGATTTAATGTTTGAGACTGAGATTCTTCAAGTGTAACGTTAACGGAAGTAGTATTCCCGTCTTTTACTTCAATAGCCGTAATACTTTTTATGGTATAACCTATGTAAGAAACCTCCAACACATAATTACCGGGCATTAAACCACCAATTATGTACCTTCCTTCTACATCGGTAGCAACAGCTTTATTTACACCTAAAACTTTAACAGAAGCACCAATTATGGTTTCACCTGTTTTTTTATCTGCTACTGTACCGGATATTTTTCCAGTTCCTTGAGCGAAAACTGTAGCACCAATAACTACAAATAGTAATGTTAATAATGCTTTTTTAAGAGTGAATTGTGATTTCAATTTGTCTGAATATTTGTTTCAGCAAAAGTATTACCACAATGTTAGCTACATATTAGCTAAAAATTACCATTCCTTTATCAACTTGTTAAATTAATGTTAAATGATAGTTTAATCAGTATTTCAAGCCTATCTTCTTGCAAACAAAATGTAAA
>JAIELS010000159.1 GCA_019752795.1 Sphingobacteriaceae bacterium | reverse complement strand
TTAGCCATCACAGAACTTTCTACACATTTACAAGGCCAATTGGTAGCGGTAAACCCAGCCTATGATCAATTATTTGATGCATTTGCGCCTGATGAGCTAAAAAACAATCCAAAAGCGAGAACAGAATGGGCAATACAACAATTAAAATATGCAGCTAAAGCATCCCAAAACTTAGGTTTAAATGCACATGCAACTTTCAGTGGTTCTTTATTATGGCATACTTTTCACCCTTGGCCACAAAGACCAGAAGGTTTAGTTGATGATGGTTTTACTGAGTTGGCTAAACGTTGGTTGCCAATTTTAAATGAATTTGATCAATGTGGAGTTGATGTTTGTTATGAAATTCATCCCGGTGAAGACTTATTTGACGGTGAAACTTACGAAATGTTTTTAGCTAAAGTAAATAACCACCCAAGAGCTTGTTTACTTTACGATCCATCGCATTTCGTATTACAACAATTAGACTATATTCAATACATCGATTTTTATCATGAACGCATTAAAGCTTTTCACGTTAAGGATGCTGAGTTTAATCCGACAGGTAAACAAGGGACATTTGGTGGCTACCAAAATTGGGCAAACAGAGCTGGAAGATACCGTTCTCCTGGTGATGGACAAGTAGATTTTAAACGAATTTTTAGCAAATTAGCACAATATGATTATAAAGGCTGGGCAGTAATGGAATGGGAATGCTGCATTAAAGATTCTGAAACTGGAGCACGTGAAGGCGCTGAGTTTATAAAAAATCACATTATACCAGTTACTACAAAAGCGTTTGATGATTTTGCCGCATCTGGCGGAAACTCAAATTTTAATAAAAAAATTTTAGGCTTATAAATACCAAATAAAAACATCGCACTATTAGCTGAGAAAATAAATTAAACCTTTAAAAACTAACCAAATGGATAAAATAAAAAAAGAAACTGAAGGGCAATCGAGAAGGAATTTTTTAAAAACAGGCGCAGTTGCTACTGCCGCATTTATGATTGTCCCTCGTCATGTTTTAGGCGGACCAGGATTTTTAGCACCAAGCGATAGGTTAATTGTTGCCGGTGTTGGTGTAGGTGGTAAAGGTCAAAGTGATATTGCAATGTTTGCTAAAAGTGGCAAAGCAGATATTGGTTTTCTTTGTGATGTTGATACGCGGAGAGCTGCTAATAGTGTAAAAGCATTTCCAAAAGCAAAATTTTATAAAGATTGGAGAGAAATGTACGAGAAAGAGCATAAAAATTTTGATGCAGTTTCTGTCTCTACCCCAGATCATAACCATGCCATGCAGGCTTTAGCTGCAATGCAATTAGGTAAACATGTTTATGTTCAAAAACCATTAACTCATGATATTTACGAAGCCCGTGCACTAACCAAAGCCGCAAAGCAATATAAAGTTGTTACGCAAATGGGTAATCAAGGTGCTTCTAATAATGGACCACGCCAAATGAAGGAATGGTACGATGCTGGACTAATTGGAGATGTACATACTGTTTATGCTTGGACAGATCGACCTGTTTGGCCTCAAGGTATTCCATGGTCGGCAAATAAAGCAGATATTCCTAAAGAGCTAGATTGGGATTTATGGTTGGGAACCGCTCCTTTTAAAGATTATGTAGAAAAATTAGTGCCTTTTAACTGGCGTGGATGGTGGGATTACGGAACTGGTGCCTTAGGCGATATGGGTTGCCACTTATTGGAGGCTCCTTTTAGCGTACTGAATTTAAAATATGCAAGCGAAGTACAAGCCAGTGTAGGTTCTGTTTATGTAGACGAATTTAAACGTGGATATTTCCCAGATAGCTGCCCTCCTTCTAGTCATGTTACCTTAAAATTCCCTAAAACTAATAAGACAAAAGGAGATGTAATAGTGCACTGGATGGATGGTGGTATACAACCAGAGCGACCAGCAGAATTAGAAGCAAATGAGGTATTTGGCGATGGCGGAAACGGAACTTTATTTATCGGAACAAAAGGAAAAATGATGAGTAGTACCTATAGTGCTGATCCACGCTTGTTGCCATTATCTAAAAATGCCAATATTAAAGTGCCAGAAAAATTTGCTCGTGTTAAAGATGAAGCCAATGGACATTATACACAATGGGTAGAAGCTGCAATTGCAGGATATGGCAAAAATGAATTAAGTTCTCCATTCGAAATTGCGGGTCCATTAACAGAAGCATTATTAATGGCTAACTTAGCGATTAGAGGTGCCGACATTCAACGTAAAGGAGCAGACGGAAAAATTACTTATCCAGGAAGATATACTAAATTACTTTGGGATAATGACGCAATGAAAGTAACTAACTTTGATGATGTAAATCAATTTGTAAAAAGAGAATACCGTGAAGGATGGTCTTTAGGAGTTTAACAATTAAATAACATGAAAATGAAAAAATATATATTTCCCGTACTCATACTTTTAACAGTAACCACTACTGCCAATGCCCAGAAAGGTTTTAAGCCATTATTTGATGGCAAAACTACAAAAGGTTGGCATACCTATAACAAAACAGATGTTGGAAGTGCTTGGGAAGTTGTTGATGGCACATTACATATGAACCCAGAAAAAAAAGGAAAAGATGGAGGGGGTGATTTAGTTACAGATTCTGAATATGGAAACTTTCATTTAAAGTTAGAATGGAAAGTTGCACCAAATGCAAATAGCGGAATCATTTTCTTTGTCAACGAAAACCCAAAATTTAGCCAAACTTATTTAACGGGACCAGAAATGCAAGTTTTAGATAACGATGGTCATCCAGATGGAAAAATTACTAAACACCGTGCTGGCGATTTATATGATATGGTAAAGAGTACTAGCGAACCGGTAAAACCTGTAGGAGAATGGAATAAAGCAGAAATCATTAGTGAAAATGGCAACTTAACCTTTATTTTAAATGGCGTTAAAGTTGTAAAAACTACTTTATGGGATGACAATTGGAAAGCCCTAATTGCAGGTAGTAAATTTGCGAAATGGGAAGGTTTTGGTACTTTTAAAACTGGTAAAATTGGCTTACAAGACCATGGCGATTCTGTATGGTACAGAAACATAATGATTAAAGAATTAAAATAGCTTAGGAATAAGTTTTAACCCTTATTTTCAATCTCAACATTAACCTCACAACCATAAACTATAAAAAAATGAACCCAACTATTCGCACTAAATTATCTTTCATGATGTTCCTAGAGTTCTTTATCTGGGGTGCATGGTTTGTAACGCTAGGAACGTTTTTAAATAATAATTTAAATGCCTCCGGACCAGAAACTGGCGCTGTTTTTTCTACCCAATCTTGGGGTGCAATTATTGCCCCTTTTATTATTGGACTTATAGCAGATCGTTATTTTAATGCCGAGAAAATACTTGGTGTATTACATATTTGCGGCGCAATATTAATGTATCAAATGTATAATGCGACAGACATTTCCGTCTTCTATCCTTATGTATTAAGTTATATGATTTTATACATGCCAACATTGGCCTTAGTAAATTCCGTTTCATTTAACCAAATGGAAGATCCAGAAAAAGAATTCTCTAGTATTAGAATTTGGGGAACATTAGGTTGGATAGCTGCGGGTTTATTAATTAGCTTTATGTTTCATTGGGATTCTCAAAATGGCGTTAAAGATGGATTATTAAGAAATACATTTCTTATGGCAAGTATTGGTTCTATAATTTTGGGTGTATTCAGTTTCCTATTACCAAAAACACCACCAAAAGGAGCTGGTGATAAAATAACTGTTTCGGATATATTAGGATTAGATGCTTTAAAATTATTGAAAGATAAAAACTTCTTGATATTTTTTATCTCGTCTATTCTAATCTGTATTCCATTGGCGTTTTACTATCAAAATGCAAATAATTTTTTAACTAATATTGGAGTTGAAAATCCTACTGGTAAAATGACTATTGGTCAGGCATCAGAAGTTTTGTTTCTTTTAGCTTTACCTTTCTTCTTTAAAAAATTCGGGTTCAAGAAAACTATTTTAGTTGGCATGCTTGCTTGGGCAGTGAGATACATATTGTTTGCTTATGGAAATGCAGGCGAACTTAGTTTTATGTTGATTACCGGAATTGCATTACATGGAATTTGCTATGATTTTTTCTTTGTAGCTGGTCAAATTTACACAAACTCTAAAGCAGGCGAGAAATTTAAAAGCTCAGCTCAAGGCTTAATTACTTTAGCCACCTATGGTATTGGAATGTTAATTGGTTTTATGGTAGCTGGTCAAATTACTGAAGTTTATAAAACAAATGGCGCAGAAGATTGGAAAATGATTTGGTTAATCCCAGCAGGAATTGCATTTATAGTCTTTCTAATATTTGCGTTATTATTTAACGATAAAACTAAAACTGAGCCTAACATCTAATTAAATTACTATGAACTCCAGAAGATTTTTCCTTAAACAATCTGCATTATTAGCAGCAAGTTTTGCCATAACGCCTTCACTAGCTGGTATTCCAATTAAGAAAAAACCTGTTGGTTTACAATTATGGACTGTAAAAGATATTATTGAAAAAGACTTGAGTAATGTCATTTCGAAAATAGCACAGATTGGTTATAAGGAAGTAGAAACTTTTGGCTATTCTAAAAAAAATGGTTTTTGGGGATTAGATGCTAAAGCATTTGCCGAGTTATTGAAAAAAAATGGATTAAAATCATCCAGTGGACATTTTGATTTGGATAGTTATCTTCAAGGAAAAAAAACAGATCAACTCCAAGACTATATTAACGCTGCAAATATTTTAAGGAGCGAGTATATTACTATTCCGTCTTTACCATATAGTCTTACAAAAACTGCTGATGGATACAAAAAGGTAGCTGAGAAATTAAATGAAGCTGCCTTAACTTGTAAAAGTGCAGGTTTAAAACTAGCCTATCATAATCACGATTCTGAATTTAAAAAACTTGGGGAAACCACCGGTTATGAAATTTTACTTAACGAGACGGATAAAAAGTTAGTAGATTTTGAACTTGATTTATATTGGGCAAATAGAGCTGGCCAAGATATTATTAAAATCTTCAAAGATCATCCAGGTAGATTTAAATTATGGCATGTTAAAGATATGGACAAAATCAATCAAGATTTAAATGCTGAAGTTGGAACTGGTTCAATAGATTTTAAGTCCATATTTGCAGCAGCAAAATTAGCTGGTGTTAAACATTACATTGTAGAACACGAATCTAATTACAAGCCAGACATACTGGGATCTGTTCAATCTAGTTTTAATTATATCGAAAATCAATTACTTTAAATTCTATTTAAAGCATAAAACCACCAAATATTTAAATATTTGGTGGTTTTTCGGATATTATTTGTAGAAAATTAATTCAACTTAGCAGCTAAAACACAGGCTTGTTTAAAACTTTCTGTTTTACCATTCAATGCAAATGCATCAAATTTAATAATGTAAATACCAACTTTACTTTTCTGACCAGCATCATTTAATCCATCCCAAATAAAATTCCCTGCTGTAGCAACACTTGTATTTCTTTGGAGTTTACGAACTAATATACCTTTGTCAGTATAAATGTTAACGTTAGCTATATTCCCGTTATCTACAAATCGATAATCTATTTGTAACAATTCTTCATATCCATCTCCATCTGGAGAAAATACTTTGTTGGCCAAACTCACATTATTTTTTAAGCTATTGATATCCTCTTCTTGAGAATTGCGATAGGTAGGCGTTGCGAAACCAGTTGACTGTGCAGCAGATTTAAAATTACCAAAATCATTTGCAGATTTTAAAAATGAAACTCTTTCTAAAGACACACCTTTTACATTTTTTAAAAGTGCTAAATGCATGCTATCGTTGTAATCAAATCTATCAACCGTAAACTGATCAGTAATTAATAG
>JAIELS010000189.1 GCA_019752795.1 Sphingobacteriaceae bacterium | reverse complement strand
TATTGTTAACGAAAGTAATTGCTGTGCCGGTTGTTGCTGCTCTTGCAGTTCTACCAATTCTGTGGATATAATCTTCGGGGTCTTGTGGCGCGTCGTAATTGATCACTAAATCAATTCCAGTAACATCAATCCCTCTACTCAAAACATCTGTTCCTATTAAAACATCAAGCTTGCTATTCTTAAAGTCTAACATAATCGCTTCGCGATCTTTTTGCTCTAAATCGCTATGGAAAGCGGCAACTTTTAACCCTAATTTTTTAAAAACTTTGCCTAATTCTTTTACTTTCTCTTTTCTGCCAGCAAAAACAATAATGCGTTTATAAGTAGTTGATTTAAGAATTTCTGTAAGTAAAGGAACTTTTTGGCTATCGTGTACCAAGTAAATTTGCTGACTAATCCCTTCTGCAGGTTTAGAGATGGCTAGGCTAATATTCTCTGGTTCTTTTAATAATGTAGCAGCTAAGGTTCTAATCTTAGGAGGCATGGTGGCAGAGAACATCACAGTTTGTCTAACTTTTGGTAAGTAGCCAACAATTTTCATAATGTCTTCGTAGAAGCCCATGTCTAACATTCTATCCGCTTCATCCAACACCAAATATTTTAATTTATCCATCTTTAAAGCGCCAGAAGATAGATGTGCAATCAATCTTCCAGGTGTTGCTATAATAATGTCTACACCCTCACGCATCGAACGTTTTTGTTGCTCGTAGGCAATTCCATCGCCACCGCCGAAAACTGTTAAAGAACTAATATTGGTGAAATAAGAAAGTGCCTCTACCTGTAAATCTATTTGTTGTGCAAGTTCTCTTGTAGGTGTTAAAATTAATGTTGTATTATGCCTATCGTGGTTTTCGGTAAGCATATTCATAATGGGCAATAAGAATGCACCAGTTTTTCCAGTTCCTGTTTGTGCGCAAGCAATTAAATCTTTACCGTTTAAAATTAATGGAATTGCTTGTGTTTGTATAGGCGTAGCGTTTTTAAAACCCATTGCCAATAAACCCTCTAAAAGTTCGGGGTTAAAATTAAAATCTTTAAAATCCAATATTTGTTGTTGTAAATTATTTATAAAAGTACCTTTATTTAGAGGTAAATGCAAATAGTGCTTAAAACAAAAGCTTCCCGTATTTGAGAAGCTTTTGTTTTAACTGCTGTTATTTATGGTGTGCCTGCCCTTCACGGATCGCCCGTTCACAGGACTTTTTGTCTAAATAATAAATCCTTCCTAAGGATAGAACAAGCTAGCAATTGTTTGGTTTGTTTTTATTAAATATTTATCAACAAATTAACAATAGTGCTAATTATTTTTTGGTATCAGCGTAACCGAATACTTTTTGTAATAAGGTTGTGCTACGGGCACTAATGTTATCTCTAATTTTTAACTCTTCTTGTGCTACTTGTATAAACATCCCATCTATTGCTTTTTGTGCAACATAGCTTGATAAATCGGTATTTACTGGCTTTACCAAGGGAATTTTATTATAAGCTAGCGCTGCATCGCTCCAATATTTAGTAGCCCCAACTTTATTTAGGCTAGTTGTAATTACTGGTTTAAATTTTTCCATCAGCTGTGCTGTAGTTACACGTTTAAAGTATTCAGTTGCCGAATCTTTATTGCCCAATAAAATATTCGTCGCATCGGTAATGGTCATTTGTTTAATTGCGGCTATAAAAATTGGTTTGGCTTCTTTGGCTGCATCTTCTGCGGCACGGTTAATGCTTAAAATCACATTGTCGGCTAGCGAATTTAATCCAACACTTCGAAGTGTATTTTCTACTTTTTTTGCTTCAGTTGGGAATAAAATTTTAATGGCTAAGTTGCCAAAAAAGCCATCTTTTATAGCTAATTTGTCTGCACCCTGCGAAGTGCCTATCTCTAACGCTTGTTTAATTCCTTGTCCAATTTCTAAACTTGTGGGTGTTGTGCCTGTTGGTATTTGTTTTAAAATACCTCCTATTGCATTCTGACTTTGCACATCGCAACTGCTTAAACAAATTAATATCAATCCTACAAAATACAAACTAATTTTTCTCATTTTTGTTTCTCTAATTTATATGCAAGAATAAGCAAATCTATTGCCATATTTAGTTTAACAATTAATTAAAGCATTTGGCATTAGAATTACTTATCGAAAAATATTTTCTATACTTGAACAACATTTATTAATTTATCCATTTGAGGTTTATAAAAAATACGGCTAAAATAAATGAGCAAGATGATTCTTCGCTTATCGCTGCTTATAAGCAAAACGGCGATTTAGAAGTATTGGGTAGACTTTATAATAAATACATGCATTTAGTTTTTGGTGTTTGTTTTAATTATTTTAAAGATGAAGAGTTGAGTAAAGATGCCGTAATGCAAATTTTTGAAGAACTTGTAGTTAAATTGAAAGTACATGAGGTGCAAAATTTTAAAAGTTGGCTGCATGTGTTAACAAGAAATCATTGTTTAATGGCTTTACGTAAATCTGCCAAAAATCCAACAATTACTTTGGAAGATAATTTTGTGGAAAATGGTGATTTTGTGCATCTTGATATTGAAGATGCGAAGGAAACACAATTAACCGTGATGGAAAAGTGTATGGAAACGCTCTCTGAGGAGCAACGGACAAGTGTAGATTTGTTTTATTTGCAAGAGAAATGTTATAAAGAAGTTGCTGATATAACTGGTTATGAGATGCTTAAAGTGAAAAGTTATATTCAGAATGGGAAAAGGAATTTAAAAATTTGTATAGAAAAAAACAGTGAACTATAACGGATTATTAGACATTAATTTACTAGAAGATTACCTTGATGGTAAACTTGATGGTAAAGCTATGCACCAAGTTGAAAAGCTTTCTTTAGAAGATCCTTTTGTTGCCGAAGCTTTAGCTGGCTTAAGTCAATCGCCTTTGCGTAGTCAATCTTTATCTCTATTACAAAAACAGTTACACGAGCGTATTGCACTAAAACCAGTTGAGACTAAACGCTGGACAATCACTGCTCAAAGGTTGAGTATAGCCTCTGCCGCTGCCGTATTGTTTATTGCTGTAAGTGTGCTTTTTTTGATGAAAGAAAATAGTCGTAAGCAAATTGAAGCTAATCAGGCAAAGAATGTTAAAATTGAAATTGCGCCGAATAGTAAAACTGTAGCAGAAGGTATACCGCCAGCTCCTGTAGCTGTGGAAATCGATAAAGCTTTAGCAGATGCTAAAACTAATACTTATGCAGGAATCAAGAAACCAAAGTCTATTGTAACTGATGCCGCTCCAGTTACAGTTTCTTCTGCTCCAGTGGCGATGGCAGAAAATAAAGAAGAGGCGACAATATCTTCGAAAGTTTCGGCTAGAATGAGTAATGCAAGAGTTGTAAGCACTGAACCTGTTAATGGTTGGGCAAAATTTGAAGAATATGTGTTGTTGAATAATAAGTTGATTAAAAATAATCAGTTTGTGGGCAAATCAGTTCAGTTGAGTTTTAGTGTTGAACAAAATAATAGACCAAAAGATATTAAAATTGTTAGTGGATTAACTAAAGAAGAGAATGAGGAGGCGATACGCTTATTAATTGATGGACCAGATTGGAAATATCATCCAAATTATTCAGAAGCGATTATTGTCAATATTAAGTTCTAACCTTTATCAATAACTGTTTAATAACACACCTAAAATAGGAGTGATAAAAAAAGCAACATCAATGTATTATGATGTTGCTTTTTTATGTAAAATATAATATTTAGAAAGAGAAGCAATGGCTAATCTATTTAATGAACACACTTAAAATATAATATATTAATGCAGCGAGGGCAGCTGATACTGGAATGGTTAATATCCATGCCCAAATTAATTTTACGGTTACGCCCCATTTCACCGCTGATACACCCTTGGTTAAACCAGATCCTATAATTGAACCAGTAATAGTGTGCGTTGTACTTACTGGGATTTTCCAGTGTTCTGTAAAATACAAAGTTAAAGCACCAGCAGTTTCAGCGGTTACACCTTCAAAAGGAGTTACTTTGGTAATTTTTGAACCCATTGTTTTAACAATTTTCCAGCCACCACTTAAAGTTCCTGCTGCAATTGCGCTATAACAAGCCAATGGAATCCACGCAGGCATTATTCCTGCTACTTCTTCGCCATTAGCATCTACAGATGGAAGTGCCACATGTAACCAACTTGGCAAAGATTCCATTTGAACACCACCGGTGTGAATGAAAACAACTACAGCTGCGGCTATGATACCCATCACTTTTTGTGAATCGTTACCGCCATGTCCTAAACTAAATGCTGCAGATGATAATAACTGCATTTTTCTTAGCCATGCGGTAGATTGAGTTTGATTCAAGAAACTAAAAATTAAGCAGAAGAAACTGATAGAAAAAACAATAAATGCAACCAGTAACCATTTGATATTGTGCGCCTCGAAAATCACACTTAATAGATGAGATTCAAATCTAGGATGTTTAATATCGTTATAAAATATCATCTGATTGTAGATGTAAAAACCAACAATCAACATAATGGCTAAAGTAACCAACTTAGGTTTGATGCTCTTTTTGGATGAATGTAATAGCCAGATGGAGATAAAGTAAGACATAATTGCGCCTATAAGAGGAGCAAATACGATAAAAGCCACAATTACCAGTACACCTGTTGGCATTGCGCCAGCTTTACCTTCAGTAAACCAATTTACCGAGCTTGTGCCTGCGTGAGCAATAGCCGCTCCCGCAAAGCCACCAATTAAAGTGTGAGATGAACTAGAAGGTATACCAAACCACCAAGTCAATAAATTCCAGATAATTGCAGCAATAACACCTGCTAAAATTACTACTAGGTTAATTTGCATGGTATCTGCCGTTTTGGCAACTGTATCCGCAACGCCAAAACCGAACACCCAATAAGCTAAAAAGTTAAAAAATGCCGCCCAAACTACCGCTTGAAAAGGAGTTAAAACTTTAGTTGCTACAATAGTCGCAATTGCATTTGCTGCATCATGAAAACCGTTAATATAGTCGAATATTAGCGCTAGGGCTATAATTACAAGTAGAAGGGTTAAACTCATTTTTAAGCGTTTTTAACCAAAATAGATTCCAATACATTTGCTGCATCCTCACATTTGTCGGTTGCAATTTCTAATGTTTGTAAAATCTCTTTTTGTTTAATCAATTCAATTGCGTTAGTTTCAAACTCGAACAAACGAGCAATAGCTAAATTACATACATAATCTGCTTGATTTTCTGCGCTGTTGATTCTTACACATGCATCAGCGATAACACGAATATTTTTAAAGCTTCTTAATTCTTTAATCGCTTTCTCTAAATCGATACACATTTCTACTAAAAGTTCCGCTAGTTTTACCATAGCATCACCAATGTTAGTAACCTGATAAAGTTCAATGTTACCAGCAGAGGCGTGAATGTAATCAGCGATATCATCAATTGCACTAGCTAAAGTGTGTATATCTTCTCTATCGAAAGGAGTGATAAAGTTTTTACTTAATTCTATGAAAATTGAGTGGGTAATGTCGTCGCCAACATGTTCAAGGCGTTCTACTTCTTTGATATACTCTTTTCTTTTTTCTAAATCGTTAGTTGTAACAACAACTAATAGTGCTTCTGCAATCTTTAAAACATTGCTTCCAGCTTGTTCAAATAAAGGTTGAAACTTTTTGTCTTTAGGTGTAAAGAAACTAAAAATACTATTCATGCTTTTTTAAATATAATGCAAAGCTATGCTTAGTATGTTAAGTTAATGTTAACTCTTATAATTTTTTTAAAAAGCTATTTACTTTTTTGCAAAGTAAATGCAAAGGTTGTACCTATGTTAGGTGTAGTTCTTACTGAAATAGTTTGTTCATGAGCCTCTAAAA
>JAIELS010000017.1 GCA_019752795.1 Sphingobacteriaceae bacterium | reverse complement strand
ATGTAGAAGTTGTGCTTAGTCTAAAAGAGGCTATCTCAATTTGTAAAGCAGAAAATGAAGTGTTTTTGATTGGCGGTGCCGAAATCTATAACCAAGCTCTAGCGTTTACAAACAGGATTTATCTTACTAAAGTTCATCAAAATTATGAAGCAGATGTATTTTTTCCAGAACTAAAAGAAAATGAATGGAAAGAAATAGCGAAAGAATATCACGAAGCGGATGAAAAAAATAATGTAGCTTACACTTTTTCCACTTTAGAACGCTTATAATTCATTTCATATAATAAAATTACAATAAGAAGTCCTATTATTTAAAAAAATAATTAGATTTGCCGACTTGTTAAAAAAATAGCAGTATAGAAAATAATTACATAACAAAAAATGCAAGGTAAAGGTTTTATTAAATTTATGGCAATACTTTTAGGTATTGTCTGTCTGTATTCTCTCTCGTTTAATTTGGTTACATACAATGTAGAAAAAGACGCTAAAGCGTTTGCCAAAGGTGATGTTGATAAAGAAAAAGCTTATTTAGATTCTATGGCAACAGTGCCAGTTTATCCAGTTATAGGCTTAACATACCAACAAGTAAAAGGTAAAGAAATTAACCTTGGTCTTGATTTAAAAGGTGGAATGAACGTTACAATGGAAATTTCATTGGCAGAGTTAACTAAATCATTAGCTAACAATACTTCTGATGCTTCATTTAACCAGGCATTATCAAACGCTCAAGCACAAATGAACGCGGGTGGAAAAGATTTCATCGCATTATTTGTTAATGAATACGAGAAACTTGCACCAAATGGTAAATTAGCAGACTTTTTTGCTACACAAGATAATATCGAACAATTAAAAGGTAATGCTACCAATGAGGATGTTAAAAAATTCTTAACTAAAGAAGGTAACAGTGCAATTGATCGTTCATTTACTATTCTTCGTAGTCGTATTGATGGTTTCGGTGTTGTTGCTCCTAACATGCAAAAACAAGAAGGTTCTAATAGAATTTTTATTGAAATGCCAGGTGTGCAAGACAAAGAACGTGTACGTAAATTATTACAAGGATCTGCAGAACTTCAGTTTTGGCAAGTATACCAAAATGAAGAAGTTGTTGGTATTTTAGAAAACATTAATAAAACATTAGCATTAACTGTAAAAGAAACTACAGTAGCTACTCCAAATGCAATTGACACTGCTAAAAAAGGTGGTAAATTAGCTAATTTAACTAAGGATACAGCAAAAGATACTTCGGCAACTGCAAAAACAGCAGAAGCTAGTAAAACTAATCCATTGTATACTATTTTAAGTATTCCAACTTATACTGCAGAAAACAATCAGCAAGCTTTACGCCCAGGACCAGTTGTTGGTTGGGTATTACAAAAAGATACAGCTAAAGTAAACGCATATTTTAATAGATCAGAAATTAAGCCATTAATTCCTAACAGTCTTAAATTTATGTGGAGCCTTAAGCCAATGGAAGGCAGCAAAGTTTACGAATTGTACGCAATTAAAGTAACTTCTCTTGATGGAAGACCTGCTTTAGGTGGAGATGCAATTTCTAATGCGATGCAAGGTTACGATCAGAAAAACAGACCTGAAGTAACGATGTACATGAATAGTGATGGTGCTGCTAAATGGAAAAAAATTACTGCAGATGCTGCTTCAGACCCAAATAATAAAAAAGCAATTGCAATTGTATTAGATAACACGGTTTACTCTGCTCCTACTGTTCAAAATGAAATTCCAAATGGTGTTTCTTCTATTTCTGGTAGTTTCACGCTAGAGGATACTAAAGATTTAGCTAATATTTTAAAAGCTGGTAAATTACCTGCTCCAGCTAAAATCGTTTCAGATTTCGTAGTTGGTCCATCATTAGGTCAACAAGCAATTGATAGCGGTTTAGCTTCTTTCGTAATTGCATTTATCGTTATTTTAGCATTCATGGCCTTATATTATAATAAAGCTGGATGGGTTGCGAACATAGCCTTAGTGATCAACTTATTCTTTATTATGGGAGTACTTGCTGCATTTGGTGCAGTATTAACGCTTCCTGGTATTGCTGGTATCGTTTTAACTATTGGTTTATCTGTTGATGCAAACATTCTAATTTTTGAGCGTGTAAGGGAAGAACTAGCACAAGGAAAAAGCACTGCAATTTCTATTAAAGAAGGTTTCAAACATGCAATGTCATCAATTATTGACTCTAACGTTACCTTATTTATTTTAGGTATCATCCTTTTCATATTTGGTACAGGACCAGTACAAGGTTTTGCAACTACTTTATGTGTGGGTATTGTTACTTCACTATTTGCTGCAGTCTTAATTTCTAGATTAATTTTTGAAGGTTTGTTAGCAAAACAAGCAAATATATCTTTCGACAATAGCGTAACTAGAAATGCATTTAAAAACATTGCATTTAACTTTGTTGGTCACAGAAAGTTGTATTACATCATTTCTACTGCAATCATTATATTAGGTATTGTATTTTATGTGAAAAATGATGGTTTGCATTTAGGTGTAGATTTTAAAGGTGGTAGAACTTACATGGTTAAGTTTGATAAACCAATGAACACTGAGGATGTTTCTAAAAAATTAGTAGCAAATTTTGAAGGAGATGAAGCTTTAGTTAAAACTGCTGGAACTGATAACTCATTAAAAATTACTACGCCTTACCACATTACAGATCAAGATCAGAATGCTGATAAAGTTGTAGAAAGTGCATTAAGAAAAGGTTTAGATGAAATGGGAACAAAATACTCTATTGAGAGTTCTCAAAAAGTTACACCTACTATTGCAAGCGACATTATTTATGGTGCTTATGGCGCAATTATATTTTCTTGTATAGTGATGTTTATTTACATCTTAGTTCGTTTCAAAAAATGGCAGTATGGTTTAGGTGCAGTAATTGCATTATTCCATGATGTGTTATTGGTATTATCTGCTTATACTATTTTAGATGGTGTATTACCTTTCCCTCTAGAAATTGGTCAAGATTTTATAGCGGCTATTTTAACGGTAATGGGTTATACCATGACAGAGACTGTTATTGTATTTGACCGTATTAGAGAACGTTTAGCAGAAAGTGGTAAGGCTGATATGTACGGAGAAGAACGTAATACATTAATTAACTTTGCTTTAAATAGCACATTAAGTCGTACAATTTTAACATCTTTAACAGTAATGTTTGTGTTAGTTGTAATCTTCATCTTTGGTGGAGATAGCATTCGTGGATTTATATTTGCCTTATTAATTGGACGTATTATTGGTACTTATTCATCACTTTGTATCTCTACACCAATTGTAATTGATTTATCAAAACACGAAAAAACAAAAGCTGTTAAGTAGGTTTTAATTACTCATAAAATATAAGGGTCTCGAATTTCGGGACCCTTTTTTTGTTGCCTCACCCTATTAACGTGCCAGCTTTAGCTTCTGCACTATAATTCCCTCTCCTTAAGGCGAGGGAAACAAAGGAACTGCGACTTTAACAGGGTGAGGTTTTCTTAAACTAGATTAAGTGCGTTTGCCTAAGAACTTAGTATATTTGTTAAACCAAATGCACAGTTTTAAGGTTTAGCTAGTATGAAAAGTATAAAACAAAAAATAGTAATTGTTGGCGGAGGTTTTGGCGGTATTGAATTGGCTAAAAAGCTTCGTAAAGAAAATGTAGAAATTACCATTCTCGATAAGCATAACTATCATACTTTTCAACCACTTTTGTATCAAGTTGCAACTGGCGGATTAGAAGCGGACTCTATTGCTTTTCCTATTCGTAAAATTTTTAAAGGCCAGCAAAATTTAATTTTTAGGGTAACAGAAGTATTAAAAGTTATACCTGAAGAAAATAAATTGTTAACTACAATTGGGGAAATAAGCTATGATCATTTGATTGTTGCAACAGGTTCTACCAGTAATTTCTTTGGTCAAGATGAAATACAGCGCAATGCAATGCCAATGAAATCTATACCAGAAGCATTAAATTTACGTAGCTTAATTCTACAAAACTTAGAAGCATCTCTAATTACTAAAGATAAATTAACCGAAGCAGAATTATTAAATTTTGTAGTTGTTGGTGGCGGGCCAACAGGGGTTGAAACCGCAGGTGCAATTGCAGAACTAAAAAAACATGTACTTAAAAATGATTATGCAGAATTGGATATTCATAAAGTAAATATCTACTTAATAGAAGGTTCGCCAGAGCTTTTAGGCCCAATGTCTCCGCAAGCACAACGGAAATCTCAAGAATTTTTAGAAGAAATGGGCGTAATTGTAATGACAAATGCCAGAGTAAAATCATACAATGGAAAAGCAATTGAATTATTAGACGGCACAATTATACCTTCTGCTACTGTAATTTGGAGCGCAGGCGTAAAAGGTGTTATTTTAGAAGGTTTAAATCCTGATAACTTAGCTAGAGGTAATCGTTTAAAAGTTAACTTAATTAATAGAGTTGATGGTTATGAAAATATTTATGCCATTGGCGATGTTGCAGCTATGATTACTGAAGAAACACCAAATGGACATCCTGGTGTTGCACCTGCAGCTATACAACAAGGAAAATTGCTAGCAGAAAATTTGATTAAAATTATTGAGGGTAAACCAACAACAAATTTCAAATATTTTGATAAAGGATCCATGGCAACAGTTGGTAGAAACAGAGCTGTGGTAGATATAGGTAAAATTCGTTTTCAAGGTATTTTTGCTTGGTTTACTTGGATGTTTGTTCACTTAATGACTTTAGTAGGCTTTAGAAATAAACTCATTGTATTTGTAAATTGGGTGTGGAGTTATTTTAGCTATGATAGAGGAACTAGGTTAATTATAAGACCTTTTATTAAAGCTGATAAATGGAAAGCCATAAATAACCTGAAGTCTGAAAGTCCAGAAGTCGGTAAGACAGAAAGCTCAATAGTTCATTAGTCATTAATTCATTTGGCTATGCGAAAACTTTTCAAATCTAAATACGAAGTACTTTACACTAAATACTAAAAAATGAAACTCATTGAATGTCCACGTGATGCCATGCAAGGTTTGCATGATTTTATCCCAACTGATTTAAAAGCAGCATATATCAATCTTCTTTTACAAGTAGGTTTTGACACGATAGATTTTGGCAGTTTTGTTTCACCAAAAGCAATTCCGCAGTTGCGAGATACTAGCGAGGTTTTAGCAAAACTAGATTTAAGCACTACAAAAACTAAATTACTGGCAATTGTAGCCAATTTAAGAGGCGTAGAAGAAGCAATTAAACATAAATCAATAAACTATTTAGGATTTCCATTTTCTATCTCTGAAACCTTTCAACAACGAAATACAAACTCTAGTATTACAGAATCTTTAAACACCGTTGAAGAAATGCTAAATCTTTGTGACCAAAGCAACAAAACTGCGGTGGTTTATTTATCTATGGGCTTTGGAAATCCTTATGGCGATGAGTGGAATGTAGAAATAGTTGAGAAATGGGCAGATGAATTGGTAAAAAGAGGTGTACAAATACTCTCTTTAGCAGATACCACTGGAGTTTCTACACCAGAAAAAATAAAAACTATATTACCTCCATTAATCAAAAAATACAATCAAACTGAAATAGGAATTCATTTGCACAGTACGCCCTACACCAGATTAGAAAAAATAGAAGCAGCATACAACGCCGGTTGCGTAAGGTTTGACAGTGCTTTGAAGGGTTTTGGCGGTTGTCCGATGGCTACAGATGATTTAACAGGCAACATGGCAACAGAAGATTTAATAGAATTTTTACAAAGTAAGGGTGAAGATTTAGGATTAGATATGAGTAAATGGCAAGAAGCTATTTTATTTTCTTCAAAAATTTTCAATCAATAAAATTTTTATAGCAATTAATTTTCTAGTGGTTATTGTAAAATATTTTATACCAATACATAAAACTAATGGTATTTATATATCTTTAAAAATCAGTTAAATTACAAACAAACCATTAAAAATATATTTATGAAAAAACTACTTACCATTTTGGTAATGTTACTAACTGTGCAAATTGGTTTTGCACAAGAGTTTGAACCAAAAGATTATCTTT
>JAIELS010000076.1 GCA_019752795.1 Sphingobacteriaceae bacterium | reverse complement strand
AAGCATTGGGTGATAAAGTGAAAGGGAAAATTGTTTTGATTTATTTAGGCGTATTACCTGGTTCTCCGAAAGGGACATCTTCTTTACACCGTTCGGAAAAAACTGCAATAGCAACAAAATATGGTGCAGTAGGTGTAATGATTATCAACACAGTTAAAAATGGCGTTTTATTAACTGGTACAGCTTCTGTTACTGGTAAATTAATTCCAATTCCGGCAGTTTGTATCGGATTGGAAAACGGTATGGCGTTAAAAGAAAAGTTAAAATCAGAAAATCAGGTTGCTTCAATCGAAATGACAAATTTCTCCGGTTTAATTAAAGCACGAAATGTAATTGCAACTTTTAAAGGAACAGAATTTCCTAATGAAAAAGTTGTAGTTGGTGGCCACCTTGATAGTTGGGATTTAGCGACTGGCGCAATTGATAACGGTATAGGTTCATTTGCAATTTTAGATATGGCACGTACATTCAAAAAGCTAAAACTAACTAGCAAAAGAACGCTAGAGTTTGTTTTATTTATGGGTGAGGAACAAGGTTTATTGGGCTCTAAAGCATACGTAGAACAAGCTAAAAAAGATAAATCAATTGATCAGATTGTATATATGTTAAACTACGATATGACCAATGATCCAAAAGGATTTTCTACTACTAGAAAAGAAATGGAGCCATTACTTAAAGGTTGGGGAGAACAAATTACAAAGCTAGATACAAGTTATACAAATTTATTTAGATCTGGTGCTGGTTTGCATAGCGATCATCAACCATTTATGTTAGAAGGTATTACAACAGGTGGCGGTGCTGGGGGAAGACTACCAAATAATTCTGGTCCTTTTTACCATTCTGATGGTGATGCATTTAGTTTAGTTGATGAACAAGAATTAAAGAATACAGTACGTTTTTCTACGATGCAAGCTTATGCCTTAGCAAATACACCAAAAATACCCGTTAAGAAGTTAGATGAGGTTGCCTTAGAAGCATTTTTAAAATCTCAAAATTTAAAAGAACCTTTGCAAATTGCTGGGGAATGGAGATGGAAAGATTAAGAATTTCCATCTAGTCATTATCCTTATAATTATAATTTAAAAAATAAAATGAAAAAAGCCCTAATTAACTGTGTGATTGCGTTTGTAATCATGTCCTCTCTTAGCTCTTGTGCTACTGTCTTTGGTGGTAAAGTAACAACAGCGCAAAGAACTAAACCTCTCGCTGGCGAACCAAGTCGACCAATAAGAGCCGTCGCTTTGATTGCCGATATCCTATTGTTTTGGCCAGGTGCAATAGTAGATTTTGCTACCGGAGCAATTTATAAGCCTCAAGGAAATGGAGTGAGTAAATCTACTAGTGCAGTTGAAGTAAAGGCAATAACTGAAGCTGGGAAAAATTAGGTTGCATTTAGGCTTTTTTATAGATCATAGCCAAAAGCATTCTTCAAGATTTCAGCACTATTATAGAGCCTGAAATAATATTTATGACAGAATAAAGCCCTGTATTGCATCCACAATACAGGGCTTTTTACTAAAACTAAATTAAACTAAAATTGTATTAATTAACGTGATTAATGTCGCCACTTTTTGAAGAAGATGTTTTTCTTAGAGAAGCCTTTCCTTTATAGTTTATATCGCTACCACCGCTCGCACTTGCTTCTAGCGCCTTGTTTACGTATAGATTAGCATCGCTACCTCCACTAACAGTTGCTTTAGCGTTATTTACACTATATCCAAAAGCATTTACATCGCTACCGCCGCTAGCTGTAAGTTGCAAGTTCTCACCACTCCCTTTTAAATCTGCATCACTACCCCCACTAATTGTTAACGTTAAGTCTTTAACTGTAAGCATTAATTTTAAATCAGAACCACCACTTGCCCTTAAGTTTAAAATGTCACTTTTTATATTGTTTTGCGCATAAACATCAGAACCGCCACTTGCGTTTAAACCAGTTAATGTTTTATAATTTAAATAAACTTTAATAGTTTGGTTTTTAAATAATCTACCCCAATTAATACCTTCCTTATACTTAATCGTAATTGCATCTGCATTTTGTTCTACAATTACATCTTTAATTAAATCATCATTACCTTTTATGGTTAATGTTTCTGTACTTCCTTGTGTAAGGTAAAGGTCAATTCCACTACTTACTGTAACTTGATTGAAGCTTTTTACACTAACGTTTTTACTGCTTTGTGCAATTGCATAATTGATACTTGTTCCAATAATTAATAAAGTAAATATGCTGGATTTGATTAAACTGCGAATTTTCATAATTTTTATGTTTAAGGTTTGTGTTTATTAGACGCAATTACTTATCAAAAAGTTGCAGTAAAGCGAAATTATTTTTTTGTGTTTGTTTTTGAACCTTAAAATCGTTCTTTTGTATCATACAATAAATAAAGCCATGTCCAATAATCAGGTACTTATTCTTAATAAAAAACAAATCGATCAAAAAATTAACAGAATTGCTTATCAAATTCTGGAAGATAATTTAGACGAAAAGGAAGTTGTGCTTGCGGGGATTTGGGATCGAGGCTATAAATTGGCGGTTAGATTGAAAAAAGTTTTGCAAGAAATTGCAGTTATTAAGGTAACCTTGCTACGTGTTGATTTAGAAAAGCAAAATAGTAAACTAGTTGCTAAAACTGATTTAGGAGAGAGCGAGTGGAAAAATAAAGTAGTTATTTTAGTGGATGATGTTTTAAATAGTGGAAAAACTTTAGCGTATGGTTTAGGCGTCTTTTTAAACACACCTCATAAAAAAATTAGAACCGTTGTGTTGGTAGATCGAAGTCATAAAATTTTTCCAATTGCAACAGATTTTGTGGGCTTAGAACTTTCTACAATTTTAAAAGAACATGTTGACGTGGTTATAGATGTTGAAGGAGAAGAAGATAGGGTTTATTTGAGCTAAACATATCACTGTAAAAAAATATAACTTACATTGATAAAATAAAATCTCCAATCTCTTTTACGTATTTTTGGATTATTATTCGAATAATTTATAATGGGGTACAATTTAAAAGTAACAATAGATAAATCTTCTGGCTTTTGCTTTGGTGTAGTTTATGCAATAGACATGGCCGAAGATATTTTAGATCATGAAGAGTATCTTTATTGTTTAGGAGATATTGTACACAATGATGAAGAAGTTTTGCGTTTAAAAGCAAAAGGTTTACGGATTATAGACCACGATAAACTACATGAATTAAAGAATGAAAAAATTCTAATTAGAGCACATGGTGAAGCTCCATCTACTTATGAATTAGCATTAAACAACAATTTAACTTTAATTGACGCTTCTTGTCCTGTAGTTTTAAAATTACAAAATCGTATAAAAAATTCTTACGATGATGATGAGCAGATTTTAATTTTTGGCAAGCATGGGCATGCAGAGGTTATCGGTTTACAAGGTCAAACAGATGGAAATGCAATAGTTTTTCAAGACATAGCAGAGCTAGATAATTTAAAATTGCCTAATAAATTCACTCTATATAGTCAAACCACAAAAAGTACAGATAAATTCTATCAAATTAAAGATGAATTATTAAATCGTGGTTATGACGTAAAAGCTAATGATACGATTTGTCGACAAGTTTCTAACCGTTACGGAGATTTAGAACAATTTGTGGTTGATTTTGATAAAATTATTTTTGTGTCCGGTAAAAAATCATCTAACGGAAAAGTATTATACGACGTTTGCAAAAAATATAATCCAAAATCATATTTTATTTCTAATGTAGAAGAAATTGATTACTCATGGTTTAAATCTGGTGATAAAATCGGAATTTGCGGCGCTACTTCTACACCGATGTGGTTAATGGAGAAGGTAAAAGCAGAACTTGAAACATATTAATCATATCATTCAAAAGTAATTATTCAATTTACGGCTAGATACATAAATAAGTATTCTTTTAATACATTTATGCTTAATGTATATTTACCAATTCAAAACGTTAAACACTGAATAGCCATTAATTGGTTTATATATCATCATGGGAAAAAAAGGAGTTTTATTAGTAAATTTAGGTACACCAGATAATCCTGATGTTCCAGCTGTACGCAGATATTTAGATCAGTTCTTAATGGATGAACGTGTAATCGATATTCCTAAATTCAATAGAACTCTCTTAGTTAAAGGAATTATTGTTCCATTTCGAAGTCCAAAAACATCGAAATTATACAAAGAAATTTGGAATGAAAATGGTTCTCCATTATTGCATTATAGTAAAATACAGGCGCAGCTATTACAAGAAAAACTAGGTGATGAATATCATGTAGAGTTAGCTATGCGTTACCAAACACCGTCAATTGAAAGTGCTTTAGCAAATTTAAAAGCTGGTTTGGTAGAAAGTATTAAGGTTATTCCAATGTTTCCTCAGTATGCTTCAGCTAGTACAGGCTCGGTTATGCAATTGGTAATGGAGCTAGTGAGTAAATGGCAAACTATACCGCCAATTTCATTTGTAAATTCTTTTCATGATAATAAACAAATGATTGAAATTTTTGCCGAAAATGCAAGAAAACATCAACCAGAAAATTACGACCATGTATTGTTTAGCTTTCATGGTTTACCAGAAAGACAGTTGTTAAAATGCGATCATACTGGAAATTATTGCCTAAAAAATACAGATTGCTGCAAAACTTTTACTGACGTTAACAAGTATTGTTATTCGGCACAAGGACACGATACTGCTAGATTGTTAGCGCTAGAACTGGGTATAAATAAAGAAGATTATACAGTTTGTTTTCAATCTCGTTTGGGTAAAGAGCCTTGGGTACAGCCTTACACAACTGATGTGTTAAAAAAATTAGCAAGTGAAGGTAAAAAGAGATTGCTTGTTTTTAGTCCAGCTTTTGTTGCTGATTGTTTAGAAACTTTGTACGAAATTACAGTAGAATATCAAGAAGAATTTAAAGAATTAGGGGGCGAATATGTACAGTTAGTGGAGAGTTTAAATGACCACCCAAAATTTATAGAAGCTTTAGCAGAAATGGTAGTAAGTTAATTTGAGATTTTTATTTATTGGGCGAATTAAGGATCAATCAATTTCAAAATCATCTTTGTAGCTCCTTTCTTATTGTTAACATATTTTTTCGCATCAGCTGATGCTTCTGTATTTGTATTAAAATACTCAAAAGCAAATATTAATTCTTCAACGTTTGAGATGCTTTTAGCTGCGCCAATAGCTATCAAGTCTTTTGCTTCCTGAAATTTATCGTACTTAGGGCCAAATATTACAGGTAAACCAAATGCTGCGGCTTCTAAGGTATTGTGTATGCCAGCGCCAAAACCACCTCCAATATAAGCCACTTTAGCATATTGATAAAGGGAAGAAAGCATTCCAATATTGTCGATAATTAAGATGTTCGTATTGCGTATTGCGTATTGCGTATTGAGACTAGAAAACTTTGTTGCGGTCGGAAATAATTTTTCTATCTCATTAATATGCTGTTCATCCACTTCATGTGGCGCAATAATAATTCTCCAATCTGGATGCTTTTCTATTAAGGAAACTAATAATTTCTCATCAGGTAACCATGTACTGCCGGCAATGAAAACGTTCGAATTACCACAAAATTTTTCAATTAATTCTATTTTTTTTGGGTTTTTGGTATTTTGATAAACACTATCAAATCTTGTATCGCCACTTAAACTTACTGCCGTAATTCCAATGCTATTTAAAAGTGTAATGCTATCATTATTCTGCACAAAGAAATGAGAAACATTTTTGAGTATATTTCTGTAAAACCCACCATACCATTTAAAAAAAGCTTGATTAGGTCTAAAAATTCCAGAGATTAAATAAAGCGGAATTTTTCTATCATTTAATGTTTTAAAATAATGATACCAAAACTCATATTTTGTAAAAATAGCTTGCTTTGGGTTAACTAAATCAATAAATTTTTTGGCATTACTTGCTGTGTCAAGCGGTAAATAGAAAACATCTGCTAAGGCATAGTTTTTTCTAATCTCGTAACCAGACGGTGAAAAAAAAGTAACGATAATTTTTTGCTGGGGTTGTTCTATTTTTATAGATTCTAAAACCGGTCTTCC
>JAIELS010000028.1 GCA_019752795.1 Sphingobacteriaceae bacterium | reverse complement strand
GGTAAATTTTGATGCAAAATACAATTCATCATGCTTTGCAATGTACGAAAAAGGTGCAATGGGGAGCTTTGGCCTAGTTAAATATCCTTTTAAATAAGTTCAGCAAATCATTAGAATTGTAACAAAGATTACCCTATTATTTTATAATAAATTATTGACCACTTAGTAGATCTTTAATCTGTAAAGCTAATTTTGCTTGCATAATTGACCCCTCAAAACCAACAGTTTTATACTTTATCGTCCCTGTTTGATCAATTAAAAAAGTACTTGGTATCGTATTAATTCCAAATGCCTCGGCTAGCTTCCTATCATTATAGTAAAATGGAAAAGAGAAATTATTTTGTTTAACCCAATTTTGAGCATCTTGTAAACTATTTTTGGACCCTGAGTTTGTAATCATAAATACAACATCTTTTTGGTCTTTAAACTGTTCGTAAACTTTTTGCATATAAGGAAATCCCTCAATGCAAGGCACACACCAAGTTGCCCAAAAATCTATAATTATAATTTTGCCTTTTAAAGTTTCTGGGTCTACAAGTTCCCCTTTCATATTAAATACATTAGAAAAATCTGGCGCTTTAATATTCAACTTATTTGCATGTAATTGAGGCAAGCTTTGCTTTTCCCAATCTTGCTGCATTAATTCTAATTGCTTACTATAACCTGTTATATTTCCGTTATAAGCCAAATAATTCCTTTTAAAGTTTAACAGCATTAAAGAATCAATGGGGTTCTTTAGCAATATTTTACGATAAGAATCAAAAGCTAATTTTGGTTGATTAGTTTGTTCATATAAATACGCGAGGTTTTGGTAAACAGCAATATTTTTAGAAAGCAACATCGCTTGTTTTAATGTTTGCTCAGCTAAATCATATTTTTTTTGTCTTACATATATACTCCCAATAATTGACAAAATCTCTCCTTTTTGTGCTGCTATTAAATCGTCTCTATTAGCAACATAACCAGGTATATAACCATAAGCTGGGAAATATCTCAATACGCCAAAAGGATAATCATTAACATTTGCCAAAGCAGCTTTTGCATATTTTAAAGCAGTATCAAGTGCTAAATTATAATTAGAAAGCGTTACAGCTACCTCTTTTAAGTTTTCAGGCAAATATGGGTTTTTTAATGCAACAACACCACGTGCATGCATCAATGCTAATGATTCGTTTTTCTGCTTGGCATAATATTCAAACAATTGTTGATGGATACTTGAAGGAGTTGAGTTCTCCCCTAGCTGTTTATATGTTAATAGATTTTCTAGTAGATTTTCTAGCTTTTTCACCTTAGTTAGTTCGTCTTTTGTTTTATAAGCTTCTTCATAAGCATATTCAAAAGCTACTTCAGAATTTGGATATTTTTGTTTGATATACGTTTTTAAAGTATCCATCCGAGCATTTTCTCCAATAATCAAATATCCCATAGTTACTTGATTAATGTTACCCATATCAGTTGGATTTTCGTTTAATTTTTTATCAATGACTTCAAGAGCTGTCTTCAAATAAGCTTTTGCATTTGGCTTATCTTGAGCCATTGCATTAGCCAATTGATTTAATTTTGCCGCATAATTATCTGGGTAAATTTCTAATTCTTTCGCTATCAATTGATTTACCCTAATTTTAGTAGAATCAGATTTGCCCATTTGAGCTGCCATACTATAAGATTTATAGAGATAGGTATCAAAAACAGGTTTTCCACTTTTATGAAAAATTATTTCGTAATGATTTTTATCATCAATTTTATAGATCAAATTATCTTGCTTAATATAAAATGATGCATATTTTGCATATCGTGGTACCACAAAAGATGTCTCCCAACTTTCTCCATTTTTTACCAAAGGCAAAACATTGGGCATCTCAAAAAAATTACTGTAGCTAAAAACCAATTCTGGTGGAGCGATTACAGAAACTTTAGGCAAGAAACTGATAGTTACTTTTTGTCCAATTTCTGGATTTAAAGGAAATACCTTAACTAATTCCTTTTGTGCAATTGCACCAAAAGAAGCAAATAAAAGACAAATGATTAGGGAAATACGTAAATTCATAGCTAAAAGTAGGCATCCAAATATAAATAACCAACTTTAATCTACTTCTAATTCAAGCCTTTACTTTAAATTAAACAAGTTATCTATGCCTAACAGTTTTCTGGAAGTAAACCCTTCACCGTATTTTACACCAATTTGTTTTCCAAACTCTCTTGCTCTTCCTGTTACAGAATCTAAAAATTCTGGCGAAGAAATATAGGTTTGAGGCTCTTTATTGTCTTTGCTATCGAACTGAGTTTTAAAAGCTCTGATACACTCCTCCTTTTGATTAATAAAATCAGTAATATCTATAATAATATCTGGTTCAATGTATCTATCTTGAATGTATTGCAAAACTAATCTTGGACGCCAAGCAGCTTGAGAAACTCCATCTAACTTTGTTTCAACTTTAATTAAACCCGATAAGAAAATAGCATCATTTGCTAAATCCCCTGCTCTTGAATGATCTGGATGACGGTCATGCAAAGCATTTGTTAATATAATTTCTGGCTGATACTTGCGTACCATTTTAATCACTTCTAACTGATGTGTTTCATCATTTTTAAAGAAACCATCTTTAAATCTTAAATTTTCGCGAACATGCAAACCTAAAATTTTTGCAGATTCAGCCGCTTCTTCATCACGTGTTTCGGCAGTACCACGCGTACCTAATTCTCCACGAGTAAAATCTACAATTCCTACCTTTTTGCCTAAAGCGATATGTTTTAAAATTGTTCCCGAACAGCCCAACTCCGCATCATCTGGGTGCACTGCAAATACAAGTATATCTAGTTTCATTTTTATTTTTTAGTATTCAACAGGCGTTGAATTTTCTTTTTAATTTTTGAAGAGTTTGGTTTAGTAAAAGAATAAAAATAATCTACAGCTTCTCCATCTTGATTAATTAAATATTTATGAAAATTCCATCGTGGGCTTGAATTAAAATGTCCATTCAATTTTTTTTCACTCAAAAATTTAAAAAGAGGATTTGCTTGATTACCTCTTACCATTATTTTATCGAACATTGGAAACTGAACACCAAAATTCACTTCGCAAAACTCATTAATGGCATTCCCTTCTAAAGGTTCTTGTTTACCAAAATCATTTGATGGAAAACCAAGCACTTCAAAACCTTGGTCTGCATATTCATCTCTTAGCGCTTGCAAATCTTTCAATTGAGGAGTAAAACCGCAGCCAGAAGCTGTATTTACAATTAAAAGTACTTTTCCTTTATAATCTGACAATGTTTTTTCTTTGCCATTTAGAAGCTTTACTTTAAATGGATAGATTGTTTTTGTAGAATTCATGTTTTATTGATAATAACCAGAATTGACGATAATAGATTCTATATCTCTATCTTCTGCTGCGCTGTAAGTTGTTTTTAAATTATGACCAACCACACGTGCAACTAATTGATAAGAGAACGCTGCAAATCCACCTTTAGTTTGTTTCACAATGTCAAAAGTTGTTCTTCCTACTTCTCTATCTATTAATTTAGTTAAAATCTGACCTTGAGTAATAGTCAATTCTTTAATTTCGGTATTGAACATGTTTTTAATTTCTTTATCACATGCTTTAACCAATTGTTTTTGTATTTTTTTATCGCTAACAACAGCTAATTCTCGCTCTAATCTTTCATATCGATTTTTGGCATAAATAGCGTAAGGCATCACTTTCAAAACATTATACTTTAATCTATTAAATGCAGCCTGATCTTGTGGAGATCTAAAAGTTCGATGACCATAACAAAACACCTCATTTAAGATAATCCATGGCACCATGTAACCACCATCGTTTGTCGCCAAAACCCTAATCGTATCATTTTTACCTAAAACTGGATATATCCCTGCCGGAATGGTATCTTGAGCTTTTACCTCATTCGCACCAATATTGACAATAAACAGAATAAAAAGAAGATAATATTTCATAAATTTATGCTTATACAAAGTTAAAGCTATTTTTATATATTCGTTTTATGTTCAATCGAATATAATCTTTTAAAATTAAAAATGCGATAATTTTACCTAGAAAAAACAAATGAAGAATACTTTAAAGATTGATATTGAGGCAGAAAAGAAAGAAATTTTAAAAAGATATCGAGCGTTATTGCGTGCGTCAAAATCAACTTTACAAAAGGGAGATAAAAAAGAAATCAGAAAAGCATTCGAGATGGCGCTAGAAAGTCATAAAGATATGCGTCGTAAATCTGGTGAACCTTATATTTATCACCCTATTGCCGTTGCGCAAATTGCTGCCGAAGAAATTGGTTTAGGAACAACCTCTATTGTATGTTCATTATTGCATGATGTTGTAGAAGATACCGAAATTTCACTGGAAGACATTGAGAGAGAATTTGGTAAAAAAGCTGCTAAAATCATCGACGGATTAACAAAAATATCTGGAGTTTTCGATTATAATAGCTCATTACAAGCCGAAAATTTTAGAAAAATGCTGCTCACCTTAGCAGATGATGTTCGTGTAATTTTAATTAAACTGGCAGATCGTTTGCATAATATGCGAACTATGGATTTTATGCCTAGACAAAAGCAGCTTAAAATCGCATCAGAAACCATTTATCTATATGCGCCACTTGCCCACAGGCTAGGTCTTTATGCTATTAAATCTGAATTAGAAGATTTGGCAATGAAGTATTTAGAGCCTGATACTTATAAATATATTGCTACACAATTAAATGAAAAAAAGGCAGAACGCAATTCATTTATCAAAACATTTGTTGAACCAATCTATGGACTTTTAGAAGAACAAGGACTTGTTGCAAATATTTATGGCCGTCCAAAGTCTATCCATTCGATATGGAATAAAATGAAGAAAAAGAACATTCCTTTTGAAGAGGTTTATGATCTTTTTGCCATCAGAATTGTTTTAGATAGTGCGCCAGACCGCGAAAAAGCAGATTGTTGGAAAGCCTATTCAATTGTAACTGATTTATATCGCCCTAATCCAGATCGTTTACGTGATTGGGTTTCATCACCGAAAGGAAATGGCTACGAATCGTTACATACTACTGTAATGGGGCCGAAAGGACAATGGGTTGAAGTACAAATTAGAACCCAAAGAATGAATGAAATTGCGGAAAAAGGTTTTGCAGCACATTGGAAATATAAAGAATCATCAAATGACAATGGCTTAGACCAATGGATTTTAAAAGTTAGAGAAATGCTAAGCAATCCTGAGGCTAACGCTTTAGATTTCTTAGATGATTTTAAAATGAATCTATTCTCTGATGAGATTTTTATTTTCACCCCGAAAGGATCATTATTACAATTACCATTAGGCGCAACAGCTTTAGATTTTGCCTTCGAAATTCACACAGATGTGGGGGCGAAATGTATTGGCGCAAAGGTTAACCACAAACTAGTTCCGCTTTCTCATAAATTGCAAAATGGAGATCAAGTAGAAATTATTACTTCTAGCAAGCAATCTCCAAAAGAAGATTGGCTAAATATCGTAGTTACGGCTAAAGCTAAATCCAAAATAAAATCTTCATTAAAAGAAGAGAAAAGAAAAATTGCTGAAGATGGAAAAGAAACCTTAGAACGTAAGTTAAAATCCTTAAAAATTACTTACAATACTGACAACATCAATAAACTTACTTATTTTTTCAAATTACATTCTAACCAAGATCTTTTTATCGCAATTGCGAATGGAAAAATTGAATTAAAAGATCTTAAGGAATACCTAAATAGCGAAAAAGAAATAGAAAATCGTGGTAACGATTTTAAAAATGAAGGAAAGAATATTGAAGCGCTTTTAAATAAAGTGAAAGGTCCAGAATCTGATATTTTATTAATTGGCGAAGATTTACAAAAAATAGATTACACCTTAGCAGTATGTTGCAATCCTATCCCTGGTGATGATGTTTTCGGCTTTGTTACTGTAAGTGAAGGCATAAAAATTCACCGCACCAATTGTCCAAATGCGGCACAGTTAATGGCTAATTATGGCTATAGAATTGTAAAAGCGAAATGGAATGGTCAGCAAGAATTAACCTTCTTAACCGGCTTACACATTATTGGTATAGATG
>JAIELS010000130.1 GCA_019752795.1 Sphingobacteriaceae bacterium | reverse complement strand
ACAGAGTTTTAGCAATTGTACCAGAGGCAGCTCCAGCAGTAAAAAAATTACGAGCTACCTCTTGGCCAGCTCCTATCTCTGCAAACGTTCCGTAGATTTGTTCGTTTAAGTTTATTTTTAATGCTTTTCGCTTGGTATCAAGGATTTCTCTTTCCATAATGCAAAAGTACAAAATTAGTTCAATTCTAACATTGCTTCCTTTATATCAATGGTTCATTATTAACTAAAATTACGCTCAGTTCAATAAAAAATTATACGATACAAAAGAGAAGGACATACCTTTCGATATGTCCTTCTCAACCCTAAAACTAAATTATTGTATTATGAAACTACAATTTCTTTATGTGTGTTTTTTGCTTCATCCAATTTACCAATAGTGATGTATAAAACTCCATTAATATATTCAGCAGCAATTTTATCAACGTCTACACCTTCTGGTAATACAAATGATCTTGCAAATGAATTGTATTCAAATTCTTTACGCGTATAATCTTTTTGAGCGTCAATATGCTCTACTTTTTTCTCAGCCCAAACAGATAAATTATCTTTTTTTAAGTCGATTTTAAAATCTTCTTTACTTAAACCTGGTGCAGCTAATTCAATTTTGTATTCATTAGCAGCTTCATAAATATTTACATTAGGCACTTTTTTTATACTCTGATTTTTTTCTAATGCTTCACTAAACAAAGAGTCGAAAACATTGTTAAAGTATGGTGCTGTGTTTCTGGTTTTGTTGTTAAATTTTACTAAAGTCATTTTATAATCCTCCGTTTTTTAATTTTTTAAACTATAATTGTTCATCTTCAAACCTAATACCAAATCTAATAATCATGTTTTTTAAGACATTTTGGCGTAAAAAAGAAAAAAATAAAGACAAAAGGGCAGTTATCTTGAATAAAACTGACGATTTTAAGTATAAAACCAATATCGAAATGCGTTTTGGAGATTTAGATATGATGGGTCATGTAAACAATGCCGTTTACTTTACTTACATGGAAATTGGAAGGTCTAAATATTGGAAGGATGCCATAAAATGGAATTGGCATAAAACAGGCGTAGTTATTGGTCAAGCATCTATAGATTATATTGCACCAATATTTTTAGATGATAAGGTAAGTATGTACATTAAAACATCGAGAATAGGTACAACGAGTTTCGATTTAGAATACCTTATTGTTAAAGATGTGCACGGAAAGGAAATTATTTGCAGCAAAGGGAAATCGGTTTGCGTAGCGTTTGATTATGACGCTAAAAAACCGACTTCAATTCCAGCTATTGAAAGAGAAAAAATGATCAGCTTTGAACAGTTACCCAAAAGCTCCTAAATAAGTCTCGACCCAAGAATAAAAACCTTTTTAGAGGGTTGGCGTTATTTTACCTGGATTTAAAATACCATTTGGATCAAATACTGCTTTGATATTGCGCATTAAATTCAAATGAACTTCACTGTATTTTATAGGCATATAATCTTTTTGCACTAAACCAATACCATGTTCTCCAGAAATTGTACCACCTAATGCAGCAGTCAATTCAAATATTTCTACAATTCCATCTTTCAGTTTATGTTTCCAATCTTCATCGCTCATGCCAGCTTTAATAATATTGATATGTAGATTACCATCACCTGCATGCCCATAACAAACACTTTCAAAACCATATTTAGCACCAATTTCTTTAATACCATTTACCAGTTTAGGTAAAGCGGCTCTAGGCACAACTGTATCTTCTTCTTTATAAACAGAGTTTGATTTAACAGACTCCGCCATCGTTCTACGCATTCTCCAAATATCTTCTTTCTGTTGTGCAGTATCTGCAAAAAGAACATCTAAGCAACCAAATTCTTCAAGGACTGAGTTTACCTTTTCACAATCTTTAAATATGGTATCTAAGTCATCCCCATCAAATTCTATCATTAAGAATGCATTTACTTCATCTTTCAAATCGAATTTAATATCATCAAATTTAATTACCCATTCTACACCTTTTCGCTCCATAAACTCTAATGCCGAAGGCGTAATACCCGCCCTAAAAATTGCAGATACAGCAGCACAAGCTTGTTCATTTGTAGCAAAAGAGCCTAACATTAACACATTTTGACTAACCGCAGGAATTAACTTGGTAACAATTTTTGTTACCACTGCTAAAGTACCTTCAGAGCCAATCATCAATTGCGTTAAATTATATCCTGAAGCATATTTTAATGTATTTGCACCCGTCCAAATCACGTCACCATTGGCTAAAACGATTTCAAGGTTTAAAATATATTCACGGATAGTTCCATATTTTACAACTCTTGGCCCACCAGAGCCATGCGCAACGTTCCCTCCTATAAAACAAGAACCTTTACTACTTGGATCTACCGGATAGAGCAAACCTTTCTCTGCAACAGCATTCATAAAAATTTCGGTAATTACACCAGGTTCTACGGTAGCCTGCAAATTTTCCGTGTCTATATCAATAATGGATTTAAATCTTTCCATTGATAACAAAACACCACCGAAAACTGGTAATGCTGCGCCGCTTAACCCAGTGCCACCACCACGTGGCGTAACGGGAACCTTATACTGATTACAGATTTTAAGCAAAGCTGATACACTTTTAGTATCATTTGGTTTAACTACTACTTCAGGAAAATATTTCAAATCCTCTGTTTCATCATGAGCATAATTCGCTAACGATTCATCATCAATAAAAACATTTTCATCGCCTATGGCATTTTTAATTTCTGCTAAAATAGCACCGGTTATTGTAGTGTATTCCATTATTTTTGGGAAGTATAAATAAGTTGTACAAATGAATGCCCTATTTCTCCTGGCATTGGTGGGTGTAATTTTTTAATACCAACAACCGCTGTTAATAGAAAAGGATATTTACTCACTAACTGATCGATAATATTTTTAACTACGGTTTCTAAAAGTTTTTGTGTTTTTTTCATCTCTTCAGAAATAATTGAATTGATGACTTCATAATTTACGGTTTTTTGTAAATCCTCGCTATCTCCTTTAGGCACAAAAGTTACCTCAACATCTACAGAAAAATGATTTCCAGTAAGATTTTCTTCAGGATAATAACCATGAAAAGCATAAAATTTTACTTCTTTTAGGGCAACAGTTTGTACAAACATTAGGTTTAAATTATTTAAAGCAATATTATAGTGCAAAATTAATTTTTTACACGGTTTTTACTACTCGTTATAGTAAATTATTAACTTTGTAATTACCATTTTACTCAAACAAATATAGTGTAAAACATGAACCGAAGACAATTAAAACAAATGTTTTAATTGTATAAGCTCCATCTGAACACTTAAAAATAATATTAAAAACAGATGAATAAATCAGCTAAAAAAGACCTTTACGAAGCACCAGATTACTACCAATTAGATGAACTTTTGTCGGAAGAACATCTTTTAATTCGCTCAACTGTAAGAGATTGGGTAAAAAAAGAAATTAGCCCAATAATTGAAGATTTTGCGCAGAGAGCAGAATTTCCAAAACATTTAATAAAAGGTTTAGGAGAAATTGGGGCTTTTGGACCGACAATTCCGGTTGAATATGGAGGTGCTGGTTTAGACTATACTGCATACGGCATTATTATGCAAGAAATTGAAAGAGGAGATTCAGGCATTCGTTCTGCGGCTTCTGTTCAAGGTTCCTTAGTAATGTATCCGATTTATGCTTACGGAAGCGAAGAACAACGTAAAAAATATCTTCCTAAATTAGCCACAGGTGAAATGATGGGTTGTTTTGGCTTAACAGAACCAGATCATGGCTCAAATCCAGGTGGAATGGTTACAAACATTAAAGATAATGGAGATCATTATATATTAAATGGTGCTAAAATGTGGATTTCCAATGCCCCATTCGCAGATATAGCTGTAGTTTGGGCAAAAGATGAGACAGGTAAAATCCGCGGAATGGTAGTCGAACGTGGCATGGAAGGATTTACAACTCCAGAAACACATGGTAAATGGAGCTTAAGAGCTTCAGCCACTGGAGAATTAGTTTTCGATAATGTTAAAATCCCTAAAGAAAACATTTTCCCAAATATTTCAGGATTAAAAGGTCCATTAGGTTGCTTAAATCAAGCTCGTTATGGCATTGCTTGGGGTGCATTAGGAGCGGCAATGGATTGTTACGATACAGCACTACGTTATTCTAAAGAGCGTATTCAATTTGGTAAGCCAATTGGAGGTTTTCAATTACAACAGAAAAAATTAGCAGAAATGGTTACTGAAATCACTAAAGGTCAACTTTTGGTTTGGCGTTTAGGTGTTTTAAAAAGCGACGATAGAGCTACTGCAGAACAAATTTCTATGGCTAAACGTAACAGTGTTGAAATTGCTTTAGATATTGCTAGAAATGCTCGTCAGATGTTAGGTGGAATGGGAATTACTGGAGAATATCCGATTATGCGCCACATGATGAACTTAGAATCTGTGGTAACTTATGAAGGAACACATGATATACATTTATTAATAACCGGAATGGATGTTACTGGTTTAAACGCTTTCAAATAATCCAAATGAAGAATTACAAAAAATATCTGCCACTACCAGCTCCACCAGAAGAAGTTTATTTGGCATTAACTAAAGCGCAAAGTATACAATTATGGACCGGTGCAGAGGTAGAGTTTACGCCAGAACCTGAAACAGAATTTTCTTTTTGGGAAGGTGATATTGTGGGTAAAAACATTTCATTTGAACAAGATAAAAAGATTGTGCAACAATGGTATTTTGGTGACAATGGTGAACCATCTATTGTTACCATAAAACTGCACCCAGATAAGTCAGGAACCTCATTAGAGTTTGTTCAAACTAATATTCCGGACGAAGATTATGATGATTTCACAAACGGAATTGAAGAATATTTTTTGGGAGGTTTAGCCGATTTCTTTGAAATAGAATTTTAATGACAAGTGATTTAGATAACTTCTACTTAAAATATGAAGAACCTACAAGAGGTTGTTTATTGGCATTAAGAGATATTATTTTAAAACAAAATTCACAAATAACAGCAGAATGGAAGTATAAACTTCCATTCTTTTATTTTAAAGGCAAAATGCTTTGTTATTTGTGGATTCATAAAAAGTATAAAAATCCTTACATTGGTTTTGTAGATGGAAACCTAATCGAGCATGTAGATTTACTTCAAGAAAAACGTGCTAGAATGAAAATTCTATTGATTGATAAAAATGAAGATTTACCCATCGAAAAAATTAATTCTATTTTAACACAAGCCATTATGCTTCATACTGGTCGATAGTTTCTCTAATTACCTTCGCAAAAAATATCACCATCAAACATTATTAACCTCTTGTTGTTCTATCTATAGTTTAATTGAAAAATTATGGGAAAATCATTAGGAATAGTTTTAATTGTACTTGGAGTAGTGTTGTTTATCTGGACGGGATTTACTTACACCAAAAAAGAAAAAATAATTGATGCGGGACCAATTCAAGTATCAGCAGACAGAGAGAAATCTGTAAACTGGCCTCCTTATGCTGGAGGAGTAGTTTTAGTGGCTGGAGTTATTATCTTTTTAGGATCAAGGAAGAAATAAAATTCGTCATTTCGACACTGACCTGTACCGATTTTACATCGTTAACGCAGCTACAAGAAATCTCTAAACTACCATCAACCTAACAACAGATTTCCCTCCCGAGAAGGTCGGAATCGAAACGATGGGCTATAAATTCACATCTTCATTAGTAACAGTCGACATCGTTTCTCTTAAATTATAGTGTGAAGCCATCACTTCTCCATAAGCTCCTGTACTTCTAATTGCAATTAAATCATTTCTAAAAGTTTCTTGCAATTCTACTTCCTTGCCAAAACAGTCTGTGCTCTCACAAATTGGCCCTACCACATCGTATTTAACATTTCCTTCTGCAGTTGCTGTACTAATATTTTCTATTTGATGGTAAGCTTGGTATAATGCTGGGCGCATTAATTCTGTCATACCGGCATCCAAAATAATAAAATTCTTTTTCTTTCCGTTTTTACTCATTATTAATAGTTTCTTTTACAAAGATACGAAAAAATAATTAAACAACAAAGCAACAAACACATATATTTTTGATATATACTTTGAGACTGTTCATCAACTTATGTCGA
>JAIELS010000016.1 GCA_019752795.1 Sphingobacteriaceae bacterium | reverse complement strand
TATAATGCTGCTACACTGCTTTTTGTATGTTCTACAATCTGAACTAGCATGTCATTGGCTAAAGTTTTTATGTCTTTTTCGCCAACCATTTGATCATTAAGGGCTGCTATACCAGATTGCAGCCATTCTTTGTCTTCTAATAAATCGAAAGAGTATTGTAAAGACTCTGCCATTGCATTTAAGGAGCCGGCCAAATTTCCCAAATCATCTTTTACAGCATCATCTACTCTAATTGTATAATTGCCACTAGATATTTCTCTTGCAATGTTTTGAATAGCTACAATTCTTCTTGCAGTTTCTTCATTAAGAATTTCTAATTTTTCTTGTAATGATAAGCGTTCGTTATAGTCATCAGAAACTTTTTTATAAAAAAATATGGTAATTAATAACGAAAGAATAGCGGCTAAAATGATTAATAATGGAGTATAAGCTGAAAATGAATTTAACTCGTTGGTACGTAAGCTTAGGAGACGTTTTTGTTCTACTTGCATATCCTTAATAATTAGCCTAACCTTATCCATATAAAGTTTTCCATCTAAAAGATTTGCTTCAGAAACAGTTCCTCCATTTGCTATTATTTCAATGGTTTTTTGTAAAATATTTAACCTTCCATCCAATACTTCTTTAAGTTCATCCAGCTTTCGTTGTTGAAGTATATTCTCCTTTGTCTCTTCATTAAGCGATGTATACAATGAATTTATTTTCTCATCTGCTCCTATATATGGCTCTAAAAAAAGTTTATTCTTTGTTAAAATGTATCCTCTCTGACCAGTTTCTGCATCTTTTAAAGTAGACATCATGTTGTCTAAACCGCTCATCACATTGTTAGCGCTAGCAACTAAATCTGAGCTTTTAATCAAATTTCTAATACTGATATAAGAAGCTAGAGAACTAATAATTAGAATAATTAATGACAATCCTAATCCGAGGCGGAGGTTACTTTTTAGAGATAATTTCATTGAAATTTTTTTATATTCTTTAGGCTTCAATTTTTAAATTTGTAGGTATCATAAAATAGAATTCTGATCCATTTCCGTATTCACTTTTTAGACCAACTCGTCCGCCATGTCTTGTAATAATCTCCGAAGAAATATATAACCCAATTCCCAACCCTGGAAAACGCTGTGATGTTTCCTCAACACGATAGAATTTTTCAAAGACATTTTGCTGCTGCTCTGGCGACAGACCAATTCCAAAATCTTTAACTGATAAATATAGCTGGTCGTCTTTGACATCTACTTTCACATTAATCTCATTTGTTCCTGGCGAATACTTAATGGCATTAGTTAAAAAGTTTATAACTACTTGCTCTAAACGCATTTCATCACCATAAACATCACAGTTGGCAAACCCAATTCTATTAATTTTAAACTCAGGATTTGATTGATACATGACTTCTATTAGATTATCAACTAAATGATCAATAGAAAAATACTGAAGATTAAACTTAATTTTTCCGCTTTCAATTTTAGATATATCTAACAAATCTGCAATCAGAACATTTAGTTTTTCTAATTGAACTTGTGCCTTAGCTAAGTGTTTTTTAACCGTTTCCGTATCTCCTTTATTTACACTTCTTTCTAAAAGTTGTACGTAACCTTTCACGCTGGTTAATGGTGTTTTGAGCTCATGACTTGCTATACTGATAAATTCATCTTTTTTACGTTCTGCTTCCTTACGAGTTTCAATTTCTGCTATAAGTGAGTTTTGCATTTCATTAAGCTTTCTATTTTGCTCATAAATGCGGTAAAACGTTTTAACTTTAAGCAGTAAAATATTCATATCTACAGGTTTTGTGATATAATCTAAACCGCCCGAAGAATATCCTTTTGCAATGAATTTGAACGCTGTATTTGCAGCAGATAAGAAAATAATTGCAGTTTCTTTAGCTTTACTGTATCCCGAAATTGCTTCTGCCACCTCAAAGCCATCCATTCCGGGCATTTGTACATCAAGTATGATTAAAACATATGAGTTTTTTAAGACTTTTTTCAGAGCCTCTTCACCCGAAGCTGCTGTATCAACTTCAAAATCATGTTTTTCGAGAACTTTTTTTAATGAGATTAAGTTCTCAGGGGTATCATCTACGATAAGTATCATTCACAAAAATAATTATGTTAGTTTGATCAGTTTACAATCATAATAATGACTTAAAAACAGCTGTAATAACTTTAAACAAACTAAATCGATAATTGTTTAAAATAAATGAAATATTTTAAAAACAAAAATATTTAGGCTTTAGCTATCAATTGGATTACAGTTTTCTGGCATTAAATGTGTCTCCTTTTTTAACATCTCCTGTTTCAAATCCCTTTTTAAACCAATACATTCTTTGTGCAGATGTGCCATGCGTAAACGAATCAGGAACAACAGAGCCTTGTGTCTCTTTCTGTAATTTGTCGTCTCCAATAGCATTTGCGGCATTTAAAGCTTCTTCTAAATCTCCCGTATCTAACGGGATTTGTGTATAATGAGCCCAAACACCTGCATAAAAGTCCGCTTGTAACTCTAACATAACAGATTGTTTGTTATATTCTACTTCGCTTACTTTACCTCTTGCTGCTTGTAATTTGGACGTTGTACCCAGTAAGTTTTGTACATGATGACCAACTTCATGCGCAATAACATAGGCTTGTGCAAAATCTCCGGCAGCACCGAAACGATTTTTCAATTCATCATAAAATGTAAAATCAATATAAACCCGATTATCACTAGGGCAATAGAATGGCCCAACCGCAGAACTAGCGGTACCGCATGCAGACTCAACATTATCTGAAAAAATTGTTAAAATTGGATTTTCATACTTTTTTCCCATCTTTTGAAATTCATTATTCCAAACATCCTCATTATCTGCAAAAACAACCTTTATAAATTTTGTTTGTTCATCATCTATCGGTGTCTGTGTGATTTGTTGTGTTGCTGTTGGCATCTGACTCAATAAGCCCGTTAAGTCTTTCCCAAAGAACAAACCAACAATAATAATGATAATTCCAATTCCTCCACCAAAGGCTACGCGACCACCTCCACTTCCTCTTCTATCATCTACATTGTCACTTTCTCTTCTACCTTTCCATTGCATAATTTTTTAGCTTTAAATTTATGGAAGATAGACAATTTTTAAACCAAATTGTTTATTGGCTAAAAACTATTATCGCTTTTTCTATTCTGCTTTGAGTTTCTTTTTTACCTAATAAAATTGCAATATCAAAAACACCTGGTCCAAATTTACCACCAACAAGCATTACTCTAAAAGGCAACATCAATTCGCCTGGCTTAAACCCTTTAGTTTCTGCAAGAGCTTTAAATTCATTTTCTAATGTTACAGCATCAGTGTACGCTGTTAAACTTGTTGCAAATGCTTTAAAAAAATCTGCTTTTTCTATACTCCATTTTGGTTTAACCGCAGCCTCATCATACGTTTTAGGCGTTTGAAAAAAATAAGAGCCTTGCACAACAAAATCACCTAATAAATTACAGCGATCTTTCACTAAATCAATTACTTTTAATAGCAAATTATCATTTTCAACTTCAATTCCCGCCTCGGTTAATAAACCAAAAACTTCTGACTGAAGACTTCTGGCTTCCGACTTTTTAATCCACTCGTGATTAAACCATTTTGCTTTTTCGAAATCGAATTTTGCACCAGCTTTACTTATACGTTCTATAGAGAATAAATCAACTAATTCTGCTAGCGTAAATATTTCTTTATCAGTCCCGTCATTCCAGCCTAACATAGCTAAAAGATTAATAAAAGCTTCAGGCATAAACCCTAATTCCTTAAAACCTTTAGTTACATCTCCAGTTTTAGGATCTGTCCAATTCATCGCATAGACTGGAAAACCAAGTCGATCTCCGTCACGTTTACTTAATTTCCCATTACCATCAGGTTTTAAAATTAATGGCAAATGGGCCCATTTAGGCATCGAATCTTCCCAGCCTAAATATTTCCATAACAAAATATGTATTGGAGCAGAAGGTAACCATTCTTCTCCTCTAAAAGCATGACTAATTTCCATCGCTTTATCATCAGCAACAACAGCCAAATGATAGGTTGGCATTCCATCAGCTTTTAGCAAAACTTTATCGTCTACTAAACTTGTATCGAAGCTAACCATCCCTCTAATCATATCCAAAAAAGAAACCTGTTCACTTTCTGGAATTTTAATACGAACGACATAAGGTGTTTGGTTGGCTAATAATTCATTGACCTCAAAAGGTGTTAAGGTTAATGAATTACGCATCGTCATTCTATTTTTCTGCCCATATAAGAAATTAGGCTCTTCGTTTCTTTTTGCTGTTAATTCTTCTGGTGTATCAAAAGCATAATAAGCATAGCCGTCAGTAATTAACTGCTCCGCATATTGTTTGTAAGTTGCTTTACGCTCGCTTTGGCGGTATGGGCCAAAAGCCCCTGGATTCTGTGGGCTTTCATCTGGTGTTATGCCACACCAACTTAAACAATCTACAATATATTGCTCAGCGCCTTCTACAAACCGAGTTTGGTCTGTATCTTCTACACGTAACACAAAAGTTCCATTGTGTTTTTTAGCAAACAAATAGTTAAATAAAGCGGTACGAACCCCGCCTAAATGCAAACCTCCAGTTGGGCTTGGTGCAAATCTTACTCTAATCTTCTTTTCCATTAGGCTACAAAGATATATTTTCATTGGAATATAATTTCGTTTTTCAGCGGAAATGAAGCTATCATGAGTATGTTTATTTCCATTTGTTGCGTTTACTCATGATGGTTTCATCTGTATATAATCTGTTTTTATTGGTGATGAAGCTATCATGATTTTGTAGTTTATAAAGTTATTTCAGAAAAATAATGATGGTTTTTACCTCGTTTATGTTTCTGTTGGTATATTTTTGATTGCTACTTTGTAATTTGGCATCATCTGTTATGAACCCATATCAAAAAAAACGCCGTTGGAAACTGTTCCTCTTGATTTTTGCAATCGTTATTGGCGGTGCTTCTGTGATATATTCTGATTTTTTTGTCAAAAAGATGGAACGAGAAGAGGCTTCGCAATTTCAACTTTTAGTAAAGGTGCTAGAACAACAAATGAAAATGTATGATAATGACCAACTAACTGATGTTTTCGATACCATTAAAGAAAACAATAAGATGGATGTTATCATTACCAAAATAGATGGTTCAATTAGTACTTGGGTTGGCCTAGACACTACCAAAACCTTATATGTTGGCGACCAAACTAAGGCATATGACTCTATTTATTTTGCCAGACAATTGGAGAAGATGAAAAATCAACATAGGCCTGCAAGAATGATGGGCATTGAGGGAGAACCATTAATTGCCTATTATAAAGATTCTTTCATATTAACTCAGTTAAGATTTTTCCCATACATACAACTTGGCGTAGTTGGTTTATTTATTTTAGCTGCTTATGTCGCTTTTAGTTCGGCACGAAGAGCAGAACAAGACCAGGTTTGGGTTGGTATGGCAAAAGAAACAGCTCATCAATTAGGCACGCCTATTTCTTCCCTCATGGCCTGGGTAGAGTTAATGAAATCTAAGTTTAATGCTGAAGAAGACCCTTTGATTGCCGAAATGCAGAACGATATTCACCGATTAGAAATCATTACAGATCGTTTCTCAAAAATTGGGTCTAAGCCAATGCTTGAAGATCATATTGTTTATGTTGTTGTTCAAGATTTTGTAGACTATTTTAAAGTTAGAACTTCCGATAAAATCATTTTTAAAATAACAGGCGACAAACAAGTTAGGGCAATGTTAAGCATTCCGTTATTCGATTGGGTAATTGAAAATTTGTTAAAAAATGCAGCTAATGCTATTGGAAATGAGGGGATGATAAGTATTAATATCATAGAGAATTTAGCCAAAGAAGAAGTTTTTATAGATGTTAGCGACACCGGGAAAGGAATTCCCAGATCTAAGTTTGATGCTGTTTTTCAACCTGGTTATACCACAAGAAAACGCGGTTGGGGTTTGGGCTTATCTTTAACCAAAAGGATTGTAGAAAATTACCATAACGGACAAATATTTGTAAAAGAATCGGAGTTAGATAAAGGCACAACATTTAGAATAATATTAAAAAGTAGTATCACATATGAAGAGACGACAGTAAGAGGAATACCCAGAA
>JAIELS010000215.1 GCA_019752795.1 Sphingobacteriaceae bacterium | reverse complement strand
TGAGAGTTTGGTTCATGCTTATCGATACAATCTACTTTTAAACCATGAAATTCAAATAAAGGACCATTCCACTCACTATCACGACGAGCTAAATAATCATTCACGGTTACAATGTGTACTCCTTGACCAGCAAGCGCATTTAAATAAGCAGGCAATGTACTTACTAAGGTTTTTCCCTCACCAGTAGCCATCTCGGCAATTTTACCACTATTTAAAACCATACCACCTATCAACTGCACATCGTAATGAACCATGTTCCAATTTACTTCAGTTCCAGATGCATCCCACTTGTTAGCCCATAATGCTTTATCGCCAACAATTTTTACATTGCTTTTTCGAGCAGCATAATCTCTATCAAATTGTGTAGCCGTTACCTCTAATTGTTCGTTTTCACTTAAACGACGAGAAGTTTCTTTAACTACTGCAAAAGCAGCTGGCATAATTTGCAATAAAATTTTTTCTAACTCAACATCACGTTCTTTTCCTAAAGCATCAACCTCATCATACATTGCTGTTTTTTCATGTAATGATATTTCTTGATTTTCTGCTTTTAATTTAATATCAGCAACTTTAGCATCAATATCAGCCAACGCATCGGCAATTGTGGCTTTAAATTCTATTGTTTTATGGCGTAATTCGTCGTTGCTTAAGGCCGATAATTTTGCGTATTCTTCATTAATCTGGACCACTAAAGGCTGTAGCGCTTTAATATCTCTCTCTGATTTACTTCCAAATATCTTGGTTAAAAATCCTAACATGTTTATTTTGTGTTTATATAAATTCTAAAAAATATTTAATTTACAACAACCAAGCCATGGCGTAAAGCTAAGTCAACTTGGCTGTTATAGTAGAGTATAAAACTCGAAACAGTCTTTTTGATAAAGACTTTAAAAGGCGGGAATTTAACTAAGGACTATTATTCCTAGCGTTTTTTCTTATCGTTAGATCGGCTACGATATGGTTACGAACCTTATATGTTGCAACTTTAACCGATGGTAATATCCCGATTAAAGTAAGTTCATTGTAAGATAAGAAGAATGGATTTTGATCATCATTAAGTTGATTAGAACCTATTGTGATACTTTGAGTATTATTTTGTTGCTTGTTGCAATATTCTGTTAATAGTCTTAAACCTTCCACTCTTTGCTCTGCTTTGGCAAGATGTGTAAGACTAAAAAATACTAAAGATATGGCAACTATATGTTTCATTTGCAGGCGCAAATCTAATTTTAATCTTTTACATATCGAAATTTATATGAGTTACTACGATTTAATTTATTAAATACTACTTAATCATCATCATCGGTATAATCATATTATTATCTTTGCTTCCATGAATATTTTACTATTAGGTTCTGGCGGAAGAGAATGTGCTTTTGCTTGGAAAATGAGCCAATCTGCTCAATGCTCAAAATTATTTATCGCTCCTGGTAATGCTGGTACTGGCGCTTACGGCAAAAATGTAAACATCAATCCAAATGATTTTGAAGCCGTAAAAGCTTTTGCATTAAAAGAAAGTATTAACCTTTTAGTGGTTGGTCCAGAAGAGCCCTTGGTAAATGGTATTCATGATTTTTTTGCAAATGACGAAGATTTAGCTCACATCCCTGTTATTGGGCCTAAAAAAGAAGGTGCAATTTTAGAGGGAAGTAAAGATTTTTCTAAACAGTTTATGGAGCGCCATCGCATCCCAACAGCAAAATCTAAATCATTTACCAATGAAAACTTAGCAGAGGGATTGGAATATCTTTCAACTCATGCCACCCCAATAGTTTTAAAAGCAGATGGTTTAGCTGCCGGAAAAGGAGTTTTAATTTTGGATAACATTGCCCAAGCACAAGAAGAACTTAAATTAATGTTAGGTGGCAAATTTGGCAATGCTGGAAGTACTGTTGTCATCGAGGAGTTTTTAACTGGAATTGAGCTTTCGGTATTCGTGTTAAGTGATGGCAAAAATTATGTGATTTTACCAGAAGCTAAAGATTATAAAAGAATAGGTCAAGGTGATACTGGTTTAAATACAGGTGGAATGGGTTCGGTTTCTCCAGTTCCTTTTGCTAATGATGCATTTATGAATCAGGTAAAAGATGAAATTATACAACCAACAATTGATGGCTTAATCAAAGACAATATCGATTATACAGGTTTTATCTTTTTCGGATTAATTAAAGTAGGCGACAAACCCTATGTAATTGAATACAATTGCCGAATGGGCGACCCAGAAACCGAAAGTGTAATTCCTAGAATAGAAAGCGATTTAGTGGAGTTATTTACAGCATGCGCTGATAAAAAATTAGATACTTTTAAATTAGAAGTGAGCAAAAAAACTGCTGCTACAATTATGCTTGTTGCGGGTGGTTATCCTGGCGAATACGAAAAAGGAAAAGCAATTACAGGAATAGAAAACCTTCGAAACTCACTAGCATTTCATGCGGGTACAACCCTTGAAGGTGGTGTAGTAAAAACCAACGGCGGAAGAGTTTTAGCAATTACAAGTTTACAAGACGACCAATTTAATGCTTTACAATGCGCAACTGCAGATGCTGGCAGAATCTATTTTGATGGGAAATATTTTAGAGAAGATATTGGTTTTGATTTGATGTAAAAATTAACGTCATTTCGAACGAGGAACGAGGCGAAATCTATAATTCGTTAAGTGATTTGTAGAAAAAGATATCTCCTATCGTCAATAAGACGGCTTACAAATAAAACAAAAAAGGCTCAATCAATGATCGAGCCTTTTTTATTTATAATGAATTATAATTATTTCGCTTTATCGCCTCCTAATATTTCAGCTAGCTTAGTCTGTAACTCTTCACCTCTAACGTTACGTGCAACAATTTTACCCGTTGGGTCTACCAAAAAGTTAAACGGAATAGCACTTACACCATAAGATTTAGAAACTTCATTATCCCAATATTTTAAATCTGAAACATGTGTCCAAGTTAAATTATCATCTTTAATTGCTTTCAACCATGCTTCTTTAGCATTTGGTTGATCTAATGAAACACCTAAAACAGTGAAGTTTTTATCTTTAAACTTGTTATATGCAAGAACAATATTAGGATTTTCTTGTCTACATGGACCACACCATGATGCCCAAAAATCTACTAAAACATATTTGCCTTTAAAATCTGATAATTTAACGGGTTTACCATCAGGATCATTCTGTGTAAAATCTGCAAAAATACCAATTTGTGTTTTCTTTGCTCCATCTATAGCATTCTGCATATTTTTACCTAAAGCAGTATTTCTATTAGCAGCGGCATATTTCATAAATTCTTTTTCAACCACGTTTGGATCGAAATCATAACCCATAACTGTTCTATAGGTCATTAAACCAATATAAGAATCGTAATTTTCTTCCGCAAATTTTTTGTTTATCGGAGCTCTACCATCATTTACCGCGTTATATTTAGCCATAAACGGTTTCATGAAAACTTCGTCTTTCTTTTGTTCAGGAGTGTAGGCATTATATTCTTTCATGAACACTGCAATCTGATCGTCGATAGGCTTTAGCAATGCTTTGTACTTCACATTATCATCGTTTACTTTAGACCCACTTAGTTTAGCATATTTAACCGAATCTTTAGCAGTAAATGTTACTGTTTTATCTAAGTAAAATGACAATGCATCAGCAGGGGTACGTTGTTTAGGATCTGGATTTACTGGTGTAGCATCATGTTTAATTCTTATCGTTGCACTCAATGGATATTCAGCAGCCCCTTTAAATTCGAAAGTACCATTATTTAAAACTGCAGAATCTGTAACCATTGTAGAGCCTGCACGGTAACTAAGATAGGCTTTAGCTGGCGCATTTAGTGTTCCAACTTTACCTTTTATTGAAAATGGACTTTGAGCCATTGATGCCAACGGAAGTAGGCAAATCGCTCCAATAAATAATTTTTTCATGTTTAATTTTATTGATTTTTAGGAAGTTAATAATCAAATATAAGTAATTGTAAATTTAATTTCAATATTCATTTAAAAATTAAGCTAATTTTTGGCAGGTTCGCCACCATAAATCTGGTATCTCTCCAGCTACTGCAGTATTATAATCTTCATACCTACATGGCACAAGGTGATATCTTTCATTTCCTGAGCCATTTGACGGGTAAGGAACTTGCAACCACCACCTATCAGAACGCTTACTTTTAACAAAAGTCATTTCTCCAGAACCATCCTTTAAAGTGGCTCTGTAAATAATATAATTAGATTTTGGTGTAAGCGGAAAATCTTGTTTACGATTATAAAAACCATCTATAAAATACCATACCATTTGCGCTAAAAGTAATGCCGTTTGCCCATTTCTATCAAAAGCAGGATTAAACTCGTAAAAACCAATTGAGGTTAATTTATCGTTCATTCCGGCATAGCGTGTAATTCTGCAAGCATCATCACCATAAAAACCATTAGGACCAGCATTAACATTAGCCCCAGCATCCGCCGAACGAATTGCGCCCATATCAAAACTAATCATATTCGCATTGCGAAGCACTGGCTCTGCTAAAGAAATATCGGGTAAAAAATCTCCTAATCGATGGATATCAAAATAAAGTTTATCCATTACTTTTAAACTTTCTTGGTTTACAAAGTAAGTTTGATAACCTATGTTACTATAATTAAATAGATAATTTGGTTGATGTAAGAAAATCTTACTTAAATAAGAATTTGAAGTAGTTACAACTCCTTCCTCCGTATCTTCATCTAAATCAAATTTGGAATCTACAACTACCAAATCAACTTTTTGCTCTAAGTTTTCGTAAGCCAAATACTGCGGGTAAGTTAAGTCTTGTCCACCTCCAATAATTATAGGTAAGATGTTTAATTTCACTAATTCGGCAACTGCTGTTTTAACCGCAAAATAGGTGTCGGAAATTTCCTTTCCAGCCTTAATATTCCCGAGATCGATAATATTACTCGTAAATGCACCTTCATTTAACGAATAAAACTGCGTTCTAAAATGGTCAGCACCTAAAGCACAGCCATTATTATTTAACGCTCCTCTATCGTCATTAACACCAAAAATGGCAATATCGTGTGATTTTTTTTCTAATTCTGGAAAACGATCTGTAAAAAATTTGACCTTTAATCCGAGCTGACTAGTTAAAAAACCTTGTTTGGGACTAAACTTTTCTGGATCAATTGGCGAAAAAAAATCTGATAAAGACATAAAGCAATATAAATGTTGACATCAAATATCTATTTTTGAGCGGACATATTAATAAAAACCTAGGGAAAAAAGAAAATGATATTGATAACTGGCGCTACAGGGTTTTTAGGATCAGAATTAGTTCATCAGTTAACTGCTCAAAATAATAAGGTTAGAGCATTAAAAAGAAATAATTCTAAAATTCCCGATTTATTAAAAAACAACCTGTTGATAGAATGGTTTGTGGCAGATATTAATGAGCCTGAAGATTTATCAGATGCTTTTGAAAACGTAACTCAGGTTTATCATTGTGCAGCTTTCATTTCTTTCGATCCCAAAGATAAAGGCAAATTATTAAAGATTAATATCGAAGGCACCTCAAATGTTGTTAATTTATGCCTAGAACACAATGCCCGTTTAGTTCATGTAAGCTCCATTGCAGCCCTAGGTGACGCTAAAAAAGGAGCACAAATTACTGAGAAAGATTTTTGGGAATATAGTGCAAATGTTCATTCTTATGCCATTTCTAAATACGAAGGCGAGATGGAAGTTTGGCGCAGCATAGCCGAAGGACTGAATGCTGTAATTGTAAATCCTGCAGTAATAATTGGTAAAAACGCTGGCTTTACTGGTAGTGGTGCTATTTTTAAATTAGTTAAAGATGGTTTAAAATTTTACACAAATGGCGCAACAGGAATTGTTGATGTGGAAGATGTGGCCAAGGCAATGATTTTATTGATGAACAGCGAAATTAACGAAGAGCGTTTTACACTTTCTGCAGATAATTTACATTACAAAGAGTTCTTTACTCAAATTGCAAACGGATTTGGCATTAAACCCCCAAGCAGCGAAGCCAAACCTTGGATGTTAGCAATTGCTTGGAGAGCAGCAAAATTAGCTTCAATAGTTACCGGAAAAGCACCGGCATTAACTAAAGATGCTGCAAAAAGTAGTTTTAATTTGAGTTATTATAGTAACGAAAAAATTAAAAATGCAA
>JAIELS010000079.1 GCA_019752795.1 Sphingobacteriaceae bacterium | reverse complement strand
TATAACCAGCAACAGCATTTACCTCTAATTTTTTAGAAAATCTATATTCAGATTGTATTTGTTGGGTAATTCGATCTGTTGTGTAGGTTTGCAATTTACCTCGGTAATTATTTGGATTAATACCGAAACGAGAATCTATAGTTTCTCTTAGTCCATCCAAACGATACCAAATGTTAATTTTATCATTCCTATACCCCAACTTGGTATTTCCTAAAAATTGCTCCTTAGGTTTCCAACGATTGGTAATGGCATTAACTTCCTCAATAGTTGCTGTTTTAGCGGGCACATTCCATCCTCCAAATTCATTATGACTAAGCCCAAACAAGGCATTCCATCCATTATTTTGCCAACTTGCACTAATATTTTGGTTATGCGAGCCTGCACCTCTTAAAGCCTCGTAATCATTACCAGTAGTTTCTTCTTGTACCCTAGCAGAAATATTTAATAAAGATTTACCTGCATTTTTGGTAATGATATTAATTACACCCGCCAAAGCATCGGTACCATATACCACAGAAACAGGTCCTTCAACAATCTCAATTCTATCAACTGTGTTAATGTCTATTTGATTTAAGCTCTCTCTGCTATCCGAACGATCTACCATTGGCACACCATCTAAAAGTATTTTGATATTTCTACCACTCATACCCATTAATTCAACATCGGTTGTGCCTAATGTCAAATCATTATTAAAACGAAAACCTAATTCAGTATTTAAAACTTGTTGTACGCTAGTTGCGGCTCTTAATCTAATTTTCTCTGCACTAATCGTTTTAATATGATAAACAGAATTTTTTAAAGATTGCGGTCCATATTGAGCCGTTACCACAACTTCTTTTAATTCGTAAGCTTTTTCTTTTAAAATAATAGTTGGAATAATTATTTGATTTGCTCCAACGGCTATATTTTGTGCTAAAGTAGAAACGCCAGATTTAATAAACAGTTGTTTATTACCAGAAGGTGATGATATTTTAAAAGAACCATCATTTTGCGTAAAGGAAACATTTTTCGAGTCTTTAATGGATACTAATAAACCTGATGCAGGCAAACCCTCTGCTGTTAAAACTTTACCAGTAATAATTAAGTCGTTATCTTGTTGTTTTTGTGCGAACACAGAATTGATTGCAATGATTAGAATAATAGGTAATAAGTATGTTTTCACGTTTAGCTATTTAGAATTATTATAAATAATTGCGCAATGATAAAGCTTATTTAGACTAATTACAAATAAATATAAATAAAAGCCTCTAAGTATTTAAAAATGAAGTCTTTTAATATTTGGAAGAATAGATCTTTTTTTGAAAATTATTTTTTGACATAATTTATTAACACAATGTTAGTCTGTTGATAATTATAAAACACTAGCTTAAAGAAATGATGTACTTTTACTTCACTAATAAATAAACATTTACTGTCTATATGAAAATTACCAAAATAGCTGGAGCAATCCTTATAGGAATGGCTACAATCAGCACATTTTCTTATTGCACTTCTGAAGCGAAGAAAGCTGGCGAAAAATCTGCATCAAGTAATCCTACTAAAATTGAAGAGGAAGAAGATCTACGCAAACCTGTAGATACCGCAAAGTATAACCAACTTCTGAAAAAGTTAGCAAATGGAGATACTACAGGTAAATGGCCTGTAAAAAAACAACCTTACCCACTTGATGGCGCTATTTTACCATTTAAACGTATCGTAGTATATTATGGCAACTTACACTCTAAAAAAATGGGTGCTTTAGGAGAATATGCTCCAAAAGAAATGTGGCAAAGACTAAATGCAGAGGTAAAACATTGGGAAAAAGTAGATCCATCTACACCTGTTCAAGTTGGCTTACATTATATAGCTGCTGTTGCTAGTGGCACACCTGGTAAAGATGGAAAATACATTAATAGAATGGCTAATAGTCAGATTGATTCTGTTTTGGCTATCGCTAAAATGCGCCCAAATACAATTGTATTTTTAGATTTACAAGTTGCATTGAGTAATATTAAAGCCGAATTGCCACACATAGCAAAGTATTTAGAAATGCCTAATGTACATTTGGGTATCGATCCAGAGTTCTCTATGAAAGATGGTACTTTACCAGGAAAAAAAATCGGGACTTACGATGCTGCAGATTTAAATTATGTAACAGGATATTTAGCGGATATTGTTAAAAAACACAACTTAACGCCAAAAGTATTTGTAGTACACCGTTTTACTAAAAAAATGGTAACCAATTATCAGAATATTAAATTAAGACCTGAAGTACAAGTTGTGATGCACATGGATGGATGGGGAGAACCAGAATTAAAAAAAGGAACATATCGTCATTTTATATATAGCGAGCCAGTTCAGTTTACAGGATTTAAATTATTCTATAAAAATGATTTGAAAAAGGCACCTAATCGTTTGATGACACCAGAGGAATTGATGAAATTAAAACCAATTCCTAGTTATATTCAATATCAATAATTACAGCTTAATCATTGTATCAATCCTCATTCAAAAAAATTGAATGAGGATTTTTTATATAAAAAATTTTACACTTCATATTTATCCATTAAGGTTATTGGGTGTAAAATAATGAGTACGTATGATACAACTTAAAATATTATGATTTAATTTACATTTCGTAATACTAAACCTTAAAATATTCACCTATTCATTTTTTAGACAAATGATACAATTCAATTTTAAAAGAAACCTAATATTAAGCTTTACATTCTTTGTCGTAGTTATTGCTCAAAGTTTTGCGCAAGAAAAAGCTAAACCTATTTTTAAAGATGGAGAGGCACAAATTGTACCTGCTTTTGACACACCAGATAAATGGCTTCGCCATGATTTATGGGTAGAAACCTCATTTGACACAGATGGAGATGGCAAATTAGATCGAATGCATGTAAGCGTAACAAGACCTTTTCAGACTGAAACAGAAGGATTAAAACTTCCTATAATTTATGAAACAAGTCCTTATTATGCAGGTACTGCTGGTACTGCACCAGGTACTTTTTGGGATGTAAAACACGAAGTTGGACAAATACCTCCAGTAGCTCGTATACATCCAGATGTGAAACGCACTGGTACAAGACCAATTATTTCAAACTCATTAATTAGAGATTGGGTTAAAAGAGGATATATCATCGTACATTCTTCATCTCCTGGAACTGGTCTTTCTGATGGATCACCAACAGTTGGTGGCATTAATGAATCATTAGCGCCAAAAGCTGTTATCGAATGGTTATCTGGTAAAGACAACGGCTATACTTCAAGAGAAGGAAATGAGAAAGTTAAAGCATATTGGAGTACTGGAAAAGTAGGAATGACAGGAACTTCTTACAATGGTACACTTCCAGTTGCAGCCGCAACTACTGGAGTTGAGGGATTAAAAGCAATTATTCCAGTTGCACCTAATACTTCATACTATCATTATTACCGCTCTAACGGATTAATTAGAAATCCAGGAGGTTATTTAGGGGAAGATGTTGATGTATTATATGACTTCATTCATAGCGGTGCTGAAGAAAAAAGAGCGTATAGCAACAAAACTGTTAGAGATGGAGAAATGGCCAAAGGAATGGATCGCGTAACCGGAGATTATAATGATTTTTGGGCAGGAAGAGATTATTTAAATGCCATGAAACCAATGAAAGCAGCATTATTAATGTCGCATGGTTTTAATGATTGGAATGTAATGCCTGAACATAGTTACCGCATTTACAAAGCCGCCGAAGCTAAAGGTTTGCCTGTGCAAATCTATTACCATCAAGGCGGACATGGTGGCCCACCACCAATGACAATGATGAACAGATGGTTTACACGTTTTCTTTTTGACATTGATAATGGTGTAGAAAAAGAACCTAAAGCTAGGATTGTAAGAGAAAAAGATACCAATGCAAATCCAACACTTTATGCTGATTATCCTAATCCAGACGCTAGTGATGTAAAATTATATCTTGGTGCAGGTGGCAATACTGCTGGTAAACTTTTAACAGCTAAAGCAACAAATCAAAATACGGAGAAGTTAACTGATGATGTTTCTTTTTCAGGAAAAGATTTGGCTAAAGCTGAAAAATCTGACAACCGTTTAGTTTATGTAACGCCAATTCTTAAAGAAGCAGTACACTTATCAGGTCTTGCACAAATTACTGTGAAATTGGCTAGCAACAAACCAGCTGCTAACTTTTCGGTTTGGTTAGTTGCTTTACCTTGGACAGAAGGAACTGGAGTGAAATTAATGGACAATGTAATTACCCGTGGTTGGGCAGATCCTCAAAACAATAAATCATTAACAAAAAGTGCACCTTTAGTGCCTGGAAAATTCTATGATTTGAAGTTTAATTTACAACCTGATGATCAGATTATCCCGGCAGGTAAGCAAATTGGTTTAATGATTTTTTCTAGTGATAAAGAATTTACTTTATGGCCAAAAGCTGGAACAGAAATCTCTATCGATTTAAATGGAACAACACTTACCTTACCTGTTGTTGGAGGAGCTAGTGCCTTGGAAAAAGCAATTAAGTAATTAAGATATATAGCAAAGAAAAACCTCATTCAAGAAATTGAATGAGGTTTTTTATTAATATGTTGATTTTGTATTGATTGGTATTATCACCAACAAATTAAAAGAATCCTAACTGTCCTTTATCATCAATTTTAATATCATCAGGATTGGTAATTTCAAAATCTATTGTTTTTGCAGGCTTTGGCTCTTCAGGTTTATCAGTCGAGATTTCGCTCTGCTCAACTTCATTAGTTGCCTCTGGTTTAGGTGCTACCTTTATTGGCTCGGTTTTAAAAACTGGTTTTTTCTTCGAAGTTTCTTTCTCAGATTTTTCTTCAACTACTTTTATTTCTGGTAATTCAGCTTCCACAATTTCGGGTATAACTTCTTCAATTGTCATTTCCTCAACAATTTCGCTTGAATTATTTGAACCATCATCAAATCCGCTATCTTCAACTAAATCGATTTCCTCATCTACATCAACGGCATGTGGTTCAACTTCATCTACAACACTAGGTTCAACTAATTCAATCCCAATTTCTGAGGTAGCATCAACCAATTTTACTTTTTTAACCTCGTGCTGCGATAGTCTATTTCCATTAGCCTTTAAACCTTTTACATCAATCAGCCCTGCTAAATCTACTATTAAAGTTTCTGGTGTTTTAGATTTACCTTTTTCTACATCAACTTGAACTTGCGCATCAGGCTTTCCTGTAATAAAAATCATCTTAGAGCCAGGCTCCTCACTAATAATAGACACTTCTTTTCCAGCAGGTTGCATTTCAAATACAAAACGTTTAACGAAGTAATTTTTAGCTTTGGTGTCGTAATGTACCAACCCATAAACCTGTTCTGGATTATACTTTTGCATTAACACAATACCCGGATCAAAGTGATTACTTAAATCGAAAGAAGTTAATTCATACCAACCCGCTTCATTAACTTGTAGAATTTTATCGTCGCCATCAAACTCACCTAAATATTTTCCTCTACCATCAACGTTTAAGCGTTTCAATAAGTCATCATACCAAATCTTCAATCCTGACAAAGTAGAAACTCCTTTGCTTTTTAACAGCACTTTTTTAATCGGATATTTAGAAACTATATTACCTTGAGAAGCTCTGCCTTTTATCGCAGTTTCTGCAAAATCTAAATCGAATTGTAATTTTTTTAACTTAGAATGAGGTTTTAACTGAACCGTAATAATTTCTGCTTCGCCATTCGGATTAGCCGTAAAATACAAAGTTTTAGAACCCTTACTTCCTTTAGTTAAATCGTATTCTTTATCTCGAGTAACACCCAAAACGGCAAAACGTTTAATATAACTCGTTCCACTTGCGCCATCTTTATAAATCATGTTGTAAACGGTACGCTCATCACCTTTTTTAAATACTTGTGCATGGATAATTCCTTTACCCACAAATGTTTTATCAGCAACTTTGGTTACAATACATTTACCGTCTTCTCTAAAAACAATAATTTCGTCAATATCAGAACAATCTGCAACAAACTCGTCTTTCTTCAACCCTGTTCCTATAAAACCATCTTCGCGATTTACATAGAGTTTAACATTTGCCAAAGCCACTTTACTAGCTTCAACTTTATCAAAAAAGCGAATTTCAGTTTTGCGTTCTCTACCCTTTCCGTATTTATCTTTCAGTTTCTGATACCAAGCAATGGCATAATCAGTTAAATGACGCAAATGACC
>JAIELS010000090.1 GCA_019752795.1 Sphingobacteriaceae bacterium | reverse complement strand
AAAGATGCATGGAAAATTGTGAAACACTCACATAGTTTAGTGGATAGTGTTTTAACTCCTGAAGCAGCATTAAACAAGTCATTTCCATCAGATCAAAAATATAGTTTCTCAAAACGTAGTAATCTGGTTATCAAACAATATTCGGAAGCTTATTCAAAAAATTATCAAGATAAAATGAACGGCATGGTAGAAAAGCAAATGAGATCTGCCATACTTTATATAGGTTCATTTTGGTTCTCTGCATGGATAGATGCTGGTCAGCCAGAATTAAAAAACTTGATAAAACTAGAGCCTACTCCAGAAGAAATTATCCAAGAGCAACTACTTCAAAAGAAATTTAAAGAAGGAAAAATTATTGGTAGAGATAATTAATTACTTGTTGGGTCAATGTTATCATCAACTTTTTTAGACTTGAATTTACTAGCTAAAGCAGCCCAAATTGCAGGTAAAAATGTTAAAACAGCAATTAGAATAATTACTATTTCAAAATTTTCTTTAAACCATGGTATTTGCCCTAAAAGATAGCCCGCAAGTGTTAAGCTAAAAATCCAAGTAACACCGCCAATAATATTAAAAGTTGTATATCTTCCGAAAGGCATTTTAGCTATACCCGCAACAAATGGGGCTATAGTTCTAAATATTGGCAAAAATCTACTGAAAATAATTGCTTTACCACCATGCTTTTCAAAAAACTCATGAGAATCATGATAGTACTTAAGTTTTAAAAATCTATTGTTTTCTTTAAATACACCTGCGCCGAAATAACTACCTAATTTATAATTTACGGTATTTCCTAAAATTGCAGCGGCGGTTAAAATTAAGCACATTAACCAAATATTTAAATCCGTTTGACCGCCAGCAATTAAAGCACCTGTTGCAAAAAGCAATGAATCACCTGGTAAAAATGGAGTAACAACAAAACCAGTTTCGGCAAAAATAATTACGAATAAAATAAGATATGTTAATGTTTTATATTCGTTTACGATGTCAGCAAGATGCTGATCAATATGTAAAATAAAGTCTATAAGGTATTGTATAAATTCCAATTTGTGTATGTTTTTGTTTACAAAAGTAAGGATATCATTTTGATAACTTCTTAAATTTTAAAATATGACTTCAATTAAATAAAAATGGCTCGATTAAATCAAGCCATTTTATTTATATGTTGTAGCGTAATAAATAGAACACTAATTAATAGCTATTGTTTAGCATTACAGGCATAACCAACATCAAAACATCTTCATTTTCATCGTTAGTTTGAGGAATTAATAATCCTGCACGATTAGGTGTAGATAATTCTAAAGTCACTTCCTCGCCATTTAAGTTAGTTAACATTTCTATTAAAAAACGAGCATTAAAGCCAATTTCTAAATCTTCACCTTCGTATTGACAACTTAAACGTTCGTGAGCCTCATTAGCAAAATCTAAATCTTCTGAAGAAATATTTAATTCACTACCGCTTATTTTTAATCGCACTTGATGTGTAGTTTTATTTGCAAAAATTACAACTCTACGTAGCGTGTTCAAAAACAAAGCTCTATCAATAACCAATTTATTAGGATTATTTGCCGGAATTACTGCTTCATAATCTGGGTAACGTTCATCTATTAAACGACAAACCAAATTGATATTTTCGAATTTAAAGAAAGCACTTGTCGCATTATAATCAACCGAAACATTAACATCAGAACTTGGTAAAGCAGCTTTTAATAAGGTTAATGCTTTTTTAGGCAAAATAAATGATGATGCTTTATCAGCTTTGCTATCCATTCTGCGGTAACGAACTAATTTATGTGCATCAGTAGCTACAAATGTAATGTGCTGTGGCGAAAGTTGACAATAAACACCGGTCATTGCAGGTCTTAGCTCATCGTTGCTTACTGCAAAAATAGTTTTAGTAATGGCTTCTGCTAAAACAGATGCTGGCAAATTAACAGATGATGCATTTTCTACTACTGGAATTTTTGGAAAATCTTCTCCATTCTCTCCACTCAATTTATATTTTCCATCTCCAGCACTGATCTCAATAGAAAAAGTATTGTCATCTATATTGAAAGATATAGGCTGATCTGGTAATGTTTTTAGTGTATCTAATAGTATCCTAGATGGCACAGCAACTTTCCCTTCTTCTTTAGATTCAACAGCCAAAGATGTGGTCATGCTAGTTTGCAAATCTGTAGCAGAAATGGTTAAGTTACCATCTTTAATTTCGAATAAGAAATTCTCTAGTATAGGTAAAACAGTACTGCTACTAGATGCTCCATTTACTGTTTGTAAATGTTTTAATAACGTTGAAGTTGATACTATAAATCTCATAGTTTGTTTTGTATAATCTCAAAAATATAAAAATTACTTCGCATACTTATACTTGCGGTAATAATGTTGAAAAGTTGCGAAACATATTAACATTATTAGAGGTAAAATAGCATTAATTAACTGCCATTTTGTTTTTTCTGTCCGTAAAAGAACTTTATCTAATAATCTTACTTTAATTTCTTTATTTCGCAGTGCGATTAAATTATCATCATCTGTAAAATAATCTGCAATATTTAACAATAAGGCTTTGTTACCATAGTTCTGCTGTGTATATCTATCGAAACCTAATGGAAATGTCGTACCATCAGTTTTACTAACTTGGTTGATGAAAATATCTCCATCACCTAAAATAATCATTTTTGCAGGCTTACTATTAGCAGGTAAATTATAGTTTTCAGTAATCCCAACAGGAATAGGCCTATTAAAAAAAACTGATTTAAAACTTCCTTCTAATAAAACACCAATTGTTTTAGCTGTACTTGTATATTCTTGTTGCGTAGGTTGTTCTGCTACAGTTTGTAAGGATAACATTTTAGGCGTTTCAGAAACCGTATTGTATGGCGAAGTTCGCAGTATAATTTTCTTTTTTACATTTGCAACTCCAATGGTATCAACAGTACTCGTAAATTGAGCTCTAATTCCATCTATATTTTTAACTATGCTGTTACTTGTATCTGGAATTAAAATAGGATAGTATAACCAAGGGGCCATATCTATTTGAGTTTGTTGGCCAGCACTAGGGATAGCCACTGGGATTAGTGATGAATTAAGATCCTTTACCAGATTATAATTAATTCTTGCTCCATATTCAAAAAGCATATCATCTAAGTTAAGACCTAAGTTTGAAGCCAACATTTGCCCCTTATTTTGCAAACTATCTAACTCGGCATTAACTTGATCTATAGACCAAATTAACCTTCCACCTTTCATTACAAAATAGTTAATTTTATACTTTTCTAATTCTGTAAATGATTTTTTAGGCTTAACTATAAACAAAACCTTTAAACTATCTAAGCCTTCCTTATTCATTAAGTTTAGATCTACTCTACCAACTAAATAATTTGGAGATAGGGAGTTAATTGCATCGCTCAGATATGAATTATCAGGTTCTCCATGCCCTTCTGTAAAGCCAATTTGCGGTGTACTATCTTTTAATAATCTTTTTATTCCTGTGGTAAAAGCATATTCTAAATTTTGAATAGAGCTTGTTATATTTTCTTCATAATCTGTTGCTGCACCACCAGTTTTCTGTAATAAATTTATTGGAATTTGTTTCTCACCATATTGAATTAATGCCATCGGAAAAATAATTTTCTGCGTTAATCCGGCATCGTTTTTAATGTTTACTGCCATTGGCTTAACACCAACACCTATATATTTTTCAATTATAGAATTTTGCTCACTTGCTGGCACATCTTTTAAAGGATCAGCGAATACCACCTTTACATTTGCGTTAGCGTACGCTTTGTAATCGTTCAATAAATCTTTTGTAGCATTACTTAATCTTCTAAAAGCAGCTGGAATTTCCCCATCTAAAAACACAGTGATAATGATATCATTTTTAGTTTTTTCTAGTGTTTCTTTAGTTTTTTTGTTTAGCGTATAACGTTTTTCTTTTGTGAAATCGATTCTGGTATAAAATGATTGTGCCACAATATTTATAGCAATTATTGCTAAAATAAAGTTAATTACATTCAACCAATTTTTTGGGGATTTTACCATTTCCTATCTCTCAAAATTAATTTGGTAAAGCCTAGAAAAAGGCAAACAAAAGAAATAAAATACACTAAATCTCTAGTATCTAAAACTCCTCTACTTATAGATTGGTAATGTTCATTTATACCTAGTTTTACTAGCAAAGCTCCAATCGTTTGTAATTCAAAAATTTTACTAAACGAGTCAAATCCGCTGAAGGAGAAAAAACACAAAAAGACCGCCACAGCAAAAGCAATAACTTGATTTTTTGTAAAAGATGATGTAAAAATACCGACAGCTGTAAAAGCATTACCCAATAAGAATAAACCTAAATAAGACCCAATAACAGCACCAGTATCGATATTCCCTTTCGGAAAACCCAATTGATAAATACTATAATAATAAACTAAAGTTGGCAAGAGCGCAAAAAGCATTAAAACTACACAAGCAAAATATTTAGCTAAAATGATTTGAAAATCAGTTAATGGCCTTGTGGCCAACAAAACATAAGTACCTTCTCTACGCTCTTCGGCAAAAGAACGCATCGTAATTGCAGGAATTAAGAACATGAATAAAAATGGAACCAAGCTAAAAAAGCCATTTAATTCTGCATAACCATAATCTAAAATTGAAGTATCTGGAAAAAACCACAGCAACAACGTACATGCCACCAAAAAAATACCGATGGTAATATAGGCCATTTGCGAATTAAAAAAGCTAAATAATTCTCGTTTAAAAACTGCGTACATGCATTTCAATTAATGTTGCCGAAGTTATACAATATCTCGTAAAACAAAAAAAGTCCTTACAAGAATGTAAAGACTTCATATTTTTAGTTATTAAGACTACAAACCAAATGAGTAAGCTGCACGCAGTCCCACAAAAGATGAAATTGTTGTTTTTGTATTAGCTTCTGCGTAGGATGACCAACCTTCGTAACGTACACCAACATCAATACTTGATTTTGGAGAAACTGAGTAAGATGTGCCAAAACCTCCTGCAAAAATAAAAGATGAATTTCTATCGTTATCCAAGCTTATGGCAATACCAGCATCTGCAGCGCCATAAATTTTACCAAAATAATATTTAGCTCCGGCTCTGACAGGATAACTAACATCATTTTTTGTAATATCTGGGGATATTTCTGCGTAAATATCTTTCACTTTTTGTTTATAAACCATAGCTAAATAACCTGCAGATAGCGTAACGTTTAATTTTTTATAAATGTTATATTCTCCTGCTAAAGAGCCTCCATAACCAAGATTGTAGCTCTCTGCCAATAAACCTGTTGCAGGATATAGGAAATCACCTCCAATACTTATTTTGTTTACAGCACCTTCAGTTTGTGCATTCGCAGTAAAAGCTAATCCTATTACAATAGCGAAAGAGAGTATTAATTTTTTCATATGTTTAATCTTGTTTATAAATGAGTGTCTTAAAAAAATCTTTATTTAATTATAAAGATGCAGCTTTATTTCCTTATTAAATGAATTGTTTGGTTAAATGCTAATGTATTAAAACCAGCTATCTTCATAAACGGAAAAAAGCTAGTACTCGCTACACCAATCTGTTTTTATAAAATATTTACAAACCAAACAAATAACCTACCCTAAGCGTAATAAAATTAAAATTAGAACTTGTCCAACTTTCATATCTTAAACCAAGATCAAGTTTATGGTCAGCACCTCTTTTATTGATATAAGTACCCAAACCCGGCGACCATGCAAAAGAAGTGCTTGTTTTACCATTTATTGGCATAGATGCGCCCAATTGGCCTTCAAAATATAAGTCTGGAGAAGGGTAATATTTCAGTCCAGCTTTTACTGGAATATAAGTAATTGTTGGTGTTTTAGCACCGAATAATTTTTTTCCTAAAAAACTCGTTAAACTACCTTGAGCTGTAAGTGCAAATTTATCTGAGATACCAATTTCTGTTTTAACAAAACCACCTAAACCAACCGCACTTATATTTGATGAGTTACCCGATGGCAAACTAACTTCCGGTCCAAAACCAATTGTAGCCTGCTGAGCATTGACCCTTATTAAAAGTGAAGAAATAAAAAATGTGAGTATTAAAATTTTTATTTTCATTATGTTTAATTAATAGTTAATTTTTTAAATATCTCTTCTAAAGTTTTTAATTCGTGTTCTTCTTTTAACGTAATTAAAGATGCATTCGCTACAAGTTTACCTTTATTAATGATAATCACATCATCGCAAATTGCTTCTACCTCCTGCATAATATGAGTTGAAATAATAACTGTTTTAGCAACACCCAATTCTTTAATCAAAGTTCTAATATCAGTTAATTGATTTGGGTCTAAGCCAGAAGTTG
>JAIELS010000082.1 GCA_019752795.1 Sphingobacteriaceae bacterium | reverse complement strand
ATAAAACGCCTCTTGTGCTCCATACACCTGTGATTACTACTAAGGAAACAACTGTGCCGAATAATACAGCAATTGGTAGCAGTGGGGGTGAAAAACTAGCTTCAAAACTAAATTTAGCCAATAACCAACTTCCACTTAAAGCTAAAATTAATCCAGCTCCAGCTGCAAAAACACCTAAAAAGAAATATTCAACTGCATTAATAATTAACACTTGTTTTCTGCTAGCTCCTAAAGTTCTTAATAAAATACTTTCTTTAATTCGTTGGTTTTTACTTGTTAAAACAGAAGAAAGTAAAACAATCCAGCCGGTTGCCATGCTAAAACCAGCCATAAATTTAATCACGAAGCTAATTTTACTTAACAACTCATCTAATAATTTTAATATCAATTCTAAGTCGATCATAGAGACATTGGGGAATGTTGTAACCACAGCCGCTTGGTATTTAGCAGATATTTCTTTGGATGGCACTTTTGTCATTAGTACAAAAAATTGAGGAGCAGATTCTAATACGCCTGTCGGGAAAACAACACGAAAATTAGTTTGAAAACTTCCCCAATTAACTTCTCGTATGCTACCAACAACCGTTGGAATCAGCATTCCTTGTACATTAAATAAAATTTTGTCTTTTAATTTCACCTTTATCCTTTTGGCATAAGTCTGCTCTAAAGAAACATAAATAGGTGCATTTTCTGTAGAAGCTACTTTATTTGTCCAAACGCCTTCCGTAACTTTCTCGGCAGTTGTTAGGGTATCCTGATAAGTTGCCCGAATTTCTCCTCTAGATTCATTTCTCTTGCTACTATCACTACCTAATTTTTTACCATTTATTTCTTCAATCCTCATGGTAATAATAGGAACTTGATTCATTAAGGGTAAATTGTAAGCTTTAGTTAATTTGTTGAGTTCTTCTTTTTGCGATTGCTGAATGTCAAACATCACCATATTAGGTTGATTGGCACTTGATGATAGAGTAACTCGCTGAACTAAAATGTTTTGAATGAAAAATAACGTACAAATAAAGGTTGTAGAAAGACCAATAGCAACGGTTAACATTAAAGTTTGATTGTTTGGTCTGTATAAATTGGCAAAGCCCTGACGCCATAAATAACTTAATGATTCTGGTAAGAATTTTCTCACTACAAAAAGGAGTAGCTTAGCTAAAAGCATAAGCAATAGCAGCGCTATTAATATAGCGAAGGTAAAAGCAATTGTTTGTATTACCGATTTCATTTGTAGATAGGTAAAACCAAATACAAACACAACCATTAAGCAATAGACTAACCATTTTAATAGATCTCTTTTAACTTGCTGATTTTCAAATGAGGCTCTTATTGCATTTAATGGAGATATTTTTCTTACAGCTAAAAGTGAAGGTAGGGCAAATAAAATGGAGATAATTAAGCCTAAAATAATTCCTTGCGCAATAGCTAGCCAAGAAATTTGCATGGTAATTTCTACTGGCAGAAAATCTTTGAGGACTAAAGGCAATAGAAATTGAATTAGCGTGCCTAAAATAGCCCCTAAAATTGCGCCTATTAATCCGATAATTGCGATTTGGATCAAGTAGATGAGAAAGGCATGTTTGGCTTTTAAACCTAAACATCGTAATGTCGCAATTGTGCTCAATTTTTCTTGAATATAAACATGTATGGCGCTACCTACACCAATACAACCCAATAATAAAGCAATGAACCCTGATAATGCTAAAAATCTACTTAAATCTCTAAAAGACTTTCCTGTTTCTGCTTTTTTTGAAGCTACGGTTTCAATTGATAAACCTTCTTTTTCGAGTTTTGGTTCGAAATTTTTGAGGGTGTTTGCTAAATTTTCCGCATTGCGAAATTGATAATAATATCGATAAGTAATTCGACTACCAATTTGGGTTAAGCCAGTTTCTGCTAAATATTGCAATGGAATATAAACAATAGGAGCAACGCTTGCTGCAATACCAGTTTGTCCAGGTGCTTTTTCGAGCTTACCACTAATTTCAAAATTTAAATCGCCAATTTTTATAGAATCGCCAACTTTAGCATTGTATTGGAGCATTAAAGTCTGATCAACTAATGCGTTTCTACCTTGCTGAAATGATTTTGCTGCAGCAATAGGTTTTGTTTCTATGCTACCATAAAATGGATATTTACCTTGTAAAGCTTTAACTTGGATTAATCTACTGCCACCGCCTTTAATAAAATAAACCATCGAAGCGAAAGCTCTTTCTTGCGCTTGATCATCGCCTAATTTTTCGATATTTTTTAGCGTAGTGTCAGCTATGATTTTTCTGCTCTCTATAATTAAATCAGCTCCAGTCAACTCTTTTGCTTGTTGATCTATATCTCGCTGTAAATTATCTTTAAATGAGTATACAGCCACTAATGCAGCAATACCAAGCACAATAGAGGAAATGAACAAGAATAGTCTTGACCTGTTTTTACGGCTATCCCTCCATGCCATGGTTAACAACCAAGAAAAGCCAATTTGTTGTTTTGGAATTTCGTTATTAACCATGTGTTATACTTTCGTTAGTGATAATTTCTCCACCTTTAATTTTAATGATGCGATTGGTTCTATTGGCTAAATCCAAATCATGTGTTACAATGACTAAAGTTGTACCTGCATCTTTATTTAAATCAAACAAGAGTTTGATGATTTTTTCGCTTGTTTCTGCATCTAAATTTCCAGTCGGCTCGTCAGCAAAAAGTAGCGCAGGTTTGTTAGAAAATGCTCTAGCTAAAGAAACCCGTTGTTGCTCACCGCCAGATAGTTGTACAGGATAATGAGATGCTCGGTCTGCCAATCCTACTTTGTTAAGCAATTCCATTGCATGAACTTTACTGTTTTTCTCGCCTCTTAATTCTAAAGGAACCATTACGTTTTCTAATGCTGTAAGTGTTGGTAAGAGTTGGAAATTCTGAAAAATAAAACCTACATTTTGGTTGCGTACTGCAGCTCTTTGATCTTCAGTTAAAGTGGCTAACTGAACGCCATTTAACCTAACAGAACCAGTAGTAGCTTGGTCTAAACCAGCACATAAACCCAAGAGTGTTGTTTTTCCACTTCCAGAAGGACCAGTAATGGCTACCGTTTCTCCTTTTGCAATTGAGAAATTGATGTCTTTTAAGACCGTAAGTGAATGATTACCGCTTTGATAAATTTTACTAACGTTTTTAATATCTAGAATAGTTTCCAAAAGCATTCTTCTTTTAAGTTTTTTTATATTTGTTGGCAAACATTAAATTCAATTGCTGTTAAAGATAATGGATTTAGTTGATTAGATAGATATGACCCTAATGTTAAGAAAGCAATTATTGCCCTTTATTGTGTTGTTAGCGCTATTGAGTGCTTGCGGAAGTCCTAAAAATGACAAACAAAATACTGAGGATGCAAAAAGCACCAGTGAAATTGAGCAGACCATAGTTAAAAAGAATATTCTCATTTTTGGGACTAGCTTGACCGCTGGTTTGGGATTGGACTTAGAAGAAGCTTATCCAGCGCTTTTACAAAATAAAATAGATTCGCTACAATTGCCTTATCACGTTATTAATGCAGGTTTAAGCGGTGAAACTACTGCTGGCGGCAAAGGTAGGATTGACTGGTTGTTGAAACAACAAATTGATATTTTTGTGTTAGAGTTAGGAGCTAATGATGCCTTAAGGGGAATTACTGTAAAAGACGCGACTAATAACCTTCAGTTTATCATAGATCAGGTTAAAAGTAAAAATCCTAATGTAAAATTGGTAATGGTAGGCATGCAAGCACCACCAAATTTAGGACGTACTTACACTACAGAGTTTAAAGAGATGTTTCCGAAATTGGCAACAAAAAATAACATGACTTTAGTTCCTTTCTTGTTGGATAAAGTAGGAGGTGTACCTAATTTAAATCAACCAGATGGCATACACCCCACAGCAGAAGGGGCAAAAATTTTAGCGGATAATGTTTGGGTGAAGTTGAGTGGTCTTTTATAAAAATTTGGAGTTAAAATTCAAGAAATATTAAATTCTTCTCTTGCTTTTTATGTAATGTTGGCGGTCTGCGCATCATAGATTTAGTAAACCCTAACTAAATTAAATCGCATGAGAAAAAACAGACTACCTTTATTCTTAATTACCTTATCAATTATTTTGTTTTGCAGTTGCAAAGAGAAAAGACCAATTAAAACTAAACTCGATAAAAAACATACTCTTTTTTACATCGCCATAGATCAGGCAGATACAGCATGGCTAAAAATAGATACTACAGATCAACATGTTTTAGGTGAATTGGTATTCAATTACCACAACAAAAAACATTATGTAGGTTTAGTTAAAGCCGTAATGAAAGGTGATACTTTGAAAGGAAATTATTCTTTTAAATTAAATAATGTAGATAAATGGTACAAAAATCCAATTGCCTTGCTTAAAAAAGACGATACATTTACTATGGGTATTGGAGAAATATATACGCTATGGGGATCAGGTTTTTTTCTTAAATCTGTGCCAATAGATTATGAAAAAGGTAGGTTTGTATTTAAAAAAGTTGAGGCTGAGTTTTGAATTTGAAATTTTAGCATTTCACTGAAAGCTTGAAACCAAGTTTGCTCTTTAAAGTTAATTAACATTTGAATAATTAAAATAATCAATTTTAACAAAAAGCCATGTCGGTGCAAACACATCAACATGGCTTTTGTCTTGTAAATATTAAGACTAAATTTTAGCAGTCATCATTTCTAAAAATGCTTTTTCTTCCTCATTTAAAAACGGACTAAGTTTAGCATATACATTTTCGTGATAAGTATTTAACCAATCAATATGTGCTTGCTCCAACAAATCTTTTTGAACTAAAGTGGTGTCAATAGGGGCTAGGGTTAAAGTTTCAAAAGCATAAAACTCGTTAAACTCATTGGTTTCGTCTTTAACAGTTAATACTAAATTTTCAATACGAATACCATGTTTTCCGGAACGATAAATACCAGGTTCTATAGAAGTTATCATCCCTAACTCAATAGCAACAGGGGTTGCAGTGGCATTAAAAACCTGTGGACCTTCGTGTACATTTAAGAAATAGCCTACACCGTGTCCAGTTCCATGACCATAATTTAAAGCGTAGTCCCACATTGGTCGGCGGGTAATCGCATCTATTTGGTAACCACAAGTTCCTTTCGGGAAACGAGTTTTACATCCTTCAATCATTGCTTTTAAAACCAGTGTATAATCTGTTTTTTCTTCTTCAGTATTGTTTCCCATTGGGAGCACACGCGTGATATCTGTTGTGCCATAACGATATTGACCACCAGAATCTACTAAGAAAAGACCCTCAGCCTTGATGGCAACATCACTAGTTTCATTTGCCGAATAATGAGGTAGAGCTCCATGCGCTTTATAACCAGAAATCGTGTTGAAACTTTCGCCTACAAAACCATCTTGTGCTGCTCTAAATTCTTTTAATTGGGCTGCGGCAGATAGTTCAGTCATCTCTATTTTACCTACATTATCTTTTACCCATTTTAAAAATTGGGTAATGGCAACACCATCTTTTACCATAGCTTTGCGGGTGTTGTTTACTTCAACATCGTTTTTAATGGCTTTTAAATTTGTACTTGGATTCGTTTCTAAAATGCATTTTACGTTATTAGGAATTAGCTTATACATGGCAAAGCAATTGCGCTTTGGGTCAATTAAAATTGAATTTTCTGATGATAAATTTTGTAAATCTTCCTCAACTTTATCGTATGTTTTAATAATTACTCCATTCTGAGCCAATTTTGTTTGATCTGCGGCTGTTAACTTAGTGTTGTCGATGTATAAATTAGCTTCATTTTCATTGATTAGTGCGAAACTTAATACCACAGGATTGTATTTTACATCTGACCCGCGGATATTGAAAAGCCAAGCCATGTCGTCTAATGAAGAAATTAAATGGTAAGAAGTGTGGTGTTGTTTCATCACTTTTCTAACTGCTGCCAATTTACTCGCTATTGATTGTCCAACAAACTCTTCCTCAACTAAAAATGCTGGTTCCGAAGGTAAAGAAGGTCTATTTTTCCAAATTGGATTTAAATAATCTTTATTGGTAAAATTGATTGCTTTAAACGCTAATTGCTGACGTAAAAGCTCTCCTAAAACTACGGAAACTAATTTTTCATCGAAAGCAATTGTTGAGCCTTTTGCTAATGTTTCTCCAAGCCAAGCAATATATTCTGGTGCATGTTGCACTTTTAATTTAACTAATTCAAACCCGCTACCTTTCAATTCATCGGTTGCTTGTTCAAAATATCTAAAATCTGCCCATAAACCTGCAAAATCTTGTGTAATTACCACTGTGCTTACAGAACCTTTAAAGCCAGTTGTAAATTTAATACACTTGTAATGGTCTGGTAAATATTCACTGATGTGTGGGTCGGCAGAAGGTACGATGTAAGCAGCGACACCATCGGCCTTCATTTGTTGGCGAATGGCAGAAATTTTTTCAAGATATGTCATGTTACAA
>JAIELS010000114.1 GCA_019752795.1 Sphingobacteriaceae bacterium | reverse complement strand
GTTTGAAGATACAGAAAATTGCCGAATACCTCAATAAAAATTAAAAAACAAAAATTAAAGAACAACAATAAAATTAGCCAATTTTAGTAAAACTAAATGTTCTAGAGTTTTCGCCCGTTATAGTTATTTCTACTTTTATATATTCTTCAGGCAATAATTCTTCCACTTTTGTTGGCCATTCTACGAGGCAAATTGTATCGCTATAAAAATATTCTTCATAACCAATATCATAAGCCTCTTGCAAATTTTTTAAACGGTAAAAATCAAAATGATAAACTAAGCCGTTTTCTGCTTCATATTCGTTTACAATAGAGAATGTAGGGCTACTAACAATGTCATTAACGCCCAATACCTCACAAAAGGCTTTGATAAATGTAGTTTTACCTGCAGCCATTTCTCCTTCAAAAACAAAGAATTTATTCCCGTTGGCAAAAGTTAAAAGCTGTTGTGCAAGAGCACCTAATTCTGCGGTGCTATTAATTGAAATAGATTTCATTTTATTAATAAGGTCATTTCGAACTATAAGTTACTACAGGGATAATCATTTCTTCCATAGAAATACCCCCATGTTGGAAAGTCTCATTATAGTAGTTTACAAATTGGTTATAGTTGTTTTGGTACACAAAATATTTATCTTCTTTGGCAAAAATATAGTTTGAGCTGATATTTATTTTTGGTAAATGTGCTTCGTGTGGATTTTTAATCAAAAACACATCTTTTGCATTGTAGTTCAAGTTTCTACCTTGTTTATAACGCAAGTTTGAATTTGTACTTCTATCGCCAATTACTTTACTAGCGTGTTTAACCCTAATGGTACCATGGTCTGTGGTGATGATTACTTTTACCCTTTTTTGTGAAATCTTTTTTAATAAATCCAATAATGGAGAGTGTTCAAACCAAGACAAGGTTAAAGAACGATAAGCGGCGTCGTCATTTGCCAATTCACGAATCATTTGCATGTCTGTTTTGGCATGAGATAACATATCTACAAAATTGTAGACAATCGAGTTAAAATCATTATCCATCAGGTTGTTTACCTTTTCTGTTAAATCTTTACCCTGATCAAAAGTTAAAATTTTGTGATAGCTGAATTTACAATCTTTACGTAGACTACGCTTAATTTGTTCGCTTAAAAAAGCCTCCTCGTGTAAGTTTTTTCCGCCATCATCATCATCATTTTGCCACAACGAAGGGAATTTCTTTTCCATTTCTAAAGGCATTAACCCTGAGAAGATAGCATTTCTAGCATATTGTGTTGCTGTTGGTAAAATACTTGAGTAAGTGTCTTCGTCTTCTATTCTGAAATATTCGCTGATTAGTGGGTTAATAATTTTCCATTGATCGTAACGTAGATTATCGATTAAAATAAAGAAAACAGGGGTGTTGGAGTTAATCAAAGGAAAAGCTTTCTTTTTTAGCAGGTCGTTTGAAAGCAAAGGAATGGTTCCTGAGCCAGTTCCGTTTACCCAATCTAGATAGTGATCTTCAATGAATTTAGAATACTGAGCATTTGCTTCAGATTTTTGCATGGTTAATATTTCATGCATTTGCGAATCGTCTAATTTTTCTAGCTCTAATTCCCAAAAAACCAATTTTTTATAAACTTCTACCCACTCTTCATAACTTAATTTATCATTTAAAGACATTCCTAAACGCCTAAAATCTTGTTGATAAGCGGTAGAGGTTCGTTCACTTACTAATCTCTTATTGTCGATAATTTTTTTGATAGTAAGCAGAACCTGTTTAGGGTTTACAGGTTTGATTAAATAATCGTCAATTTTAGAGCCAATGGCATCTTCCATTAAGTTTTCTTCTTCGCTTTTAGTTATTAATACCACAGGAACATCTGAACGAATGTTTTTTATTGCCTGAAGTGTTTCTAAACCACTCAAGCCAGGCATATTTTCATCTAAAAAAACGAGATCAAAATGCTCTTTGCCAAAAGCTTCTAAGGCATCATTTCCATTGGTATATGTAGCGACTTGATATCCTTTTTCGTTTAACAATAATATGTGTGGTTTTAATAAGTTAATCTCATCGTCGGCCCATAAAATTTTGGTGTCCTGCATTATATATATTTTTTATGTAAATTAAATTTTTAAAAAAGAACGCGTCTTTTTACTATCGATAAAAATAGCAATTTTTGTACCGTATAATTTAAATTTAGCAATTGAACAAAAAGAAAATAATAAATGACCCTGTTTATGGGTTTATTTCTATTCCATCGGCATTGATTTATGATCTTATATCTCACCCTTATTTTCAGAGGCTAAGGTATATTAAACAGCTTGGGATGACCCATTTGGTTTATCCTGGAGCTCTGCATACTAGATTTCATCATGCTATTGGCGCTATGCACTTAATGAGTTTGGCCTTAGAAGTGTTAAGAGGAAAAGGACATCACATCTCTGCAGAAGAAGAAGAAGCTGCAACTATAGCAATTTTGCTACACGATATAGGACATGGACCTTTTTCTCATGCATTGGAGCATACACTAGTCAATGGAATAATGCACGAGGATATTTCAATGCTAATGATGGATAAATTAAACGAAGAGTTTGAAGGTCGTTTAGCGCCAGCAATTGCTATTTTTAAAGGACAATATCATCGTAGTTTCTTTTGCCAGCTCATCTCTAGCCAACTAGATCTGGACAGAATGGATTACTTAAATCGAGATAGTTTTTTTACCGGAGTTAGTGAAGGCGTAATTAGTTTCGATCGAATTATTAAAATGTTTAATGTAGTAGACGATCAATTGGTTATCGAAGAAAAGGGAATTTATTCTATAGAAAAATTCTTAATTGCTAGAAGATTGATGTACTGGCAAGTTTATTTGCATAAAACAGTAATCGCTGCAGAGCAATTATTAGTTAAAATTTTAGAAAGAGCTAAAGAACTTGCTTCAAGCGGAGAAGTTTTATTTGCCACACCAGCTTTGCAACATTTTTTGCAAAATGACATTACAGAACGTAACTTTTTTGATGATGAAAATAACTTGCTACAGTTTTCTAAATTAGATGACCAAGATATTTATGCTTCGGTAAAAGTTTGGGAAAACCACGATGACTTTATCTTATCTCGGCTTTGCAAAATGCTAAATGCAAGAAAGCTTTATAAGGTAGAAATTAGCAATACAGAACCTAGTCCAGAAAGAATAGAGCGGTTAGCAAACCAAACAGCATTAGCTTTAAACATAGATGAAGACGATGTTTCTTACTTTGTATTTACAGATACCATTAGAAATAGAGCGTATAAAACCGGAAATGGAAATATCAACATTTTAATGAAAAACAATGAATTAGTAGATATCGCAAAAGCGTCAGATTTGTCTAACATAGAGTCGTTAGATAAAACGGTAAAAAAACATATTCTATGCTACACGAGAGATATTTAGCATTTTTTAACAAAATATTAATTTTTAGAAAGCGTTTCTGTCTTTATTTACCATAAATTAACAAAATTGATTATTTGTTCATATCAATTTAACAATTAACTTTGTATCATGCAATTTACTGCCAAGCAGATAAGCGAATTTTTAGACGGAACCATTGAGGGTGATGAAACCGTTAAGGTTGAAGAACTTTCTAAAATAGAAGACGGCAAAAACGGGTCTTTATGTTTTCTTTCTAATCCCAAGTATGAAAGTTATTTATATACTACAAAAGCATCTGTTGTTATTGTGGCTAAAGACTTTGCGCCATCACAACCTGTAAATTGCACATTGGTTAAAGTTAAAGATCCATATAGTGCTTTTTCTATCTTATTAGAAAAATATAACGAAGCACTTAACCTGGATAAAACACAATCTGGAATACAAGAACCTTGTTTTATTCATCCGACAGCAAAAATTGGAAAGAATGTTTTTATTGGCGCTTTTTGTACCATAGAAGCAAATGTAGAAATAGGGGATAATAGTAAAATTTATTCTCAAGTTTTTATTGGTAAAGACAGTAAGGTTGGAAGTGATTGTGTAATTAACCCGGGCGTAAAAATTTATAATCGTTCTCAGTTAGGGAATAAAATCATCATACATTCTAATTCGGTAGTTGGAAGTGACGGATTTGGTTTTGCACCACAACCAGATGGAACCTATAGCAAAATTGCCCAAATAGGTAATGTAGTTATTGAGGACGATGTGGAAATTGGCGCAAATACTACAATAGATAGAGCCACAATGGGCTCAACTTTTATAAGAAAAGGAGCAAAACTAGATAACCTCATTCAAATAGCGCATAATGTTGATGTTGGTGCAAATACAGTTGTCGCGGCACAAGCCGGAATATCTGGCAGCACTAAACTAGGAGATAACTGTGTTATTGGTGGTCAAGTTGGTATTGCTGGGCACTTAAATTTAGGTAAGGGTACCCAAATTGGGGCTCAAGCAGGAATTAATTTTAATACAGAAGAAAACAAACAGTGGCATGGAAGCCCAGCTCAACCACTCAAAGAGTGGATGAGAGCTACGGTCATCTTTAAAAAATTACCTGAAGTAGATAAGCGAGTTAGGGAACTAGAAGCAAAAATAGAAGAGCTTAAAGCAATAATAGAGCAAGTTGTTACAATACAAAATAAATAATGAACGTTAAACAAAAAACCATTAAAAGCGAAGTTTCTGTAAAGGGGGTTGGTCTGCATACAGGTGCAAATGTTACTTTAACATTTTGTCCTGCGCCAGATAATCATGGGTTTAAATTTCAAAGGATAGATTTACCTGGACAACCAATTATAGACGCTGATTGTGATAATGTTACAGATACCGCTAGAGGAACAACAATTACGCAAAATGGCGCAAGTGTAAGTACGGTTGAGCACGTAATGGCTTCTTTAGTGGGAATGGACTTGGATAATGTTTTGTTAAAACTCGACGGTCCTGAAACGCCAATTATGGATGGTAGTTCTATTTTATTCATAGAGGCTTTAGAAGAGGTGGGTATTGTTGCACAGCGTACAGATAGAGAATACTTTACTATACCACATAATATAACTTATACAGAAGCCGATAGAAAAGTAGAAATTGTGGCAATGCCACTAGACGACTATCGTTTTACTTGTATGATTGATTACAACTCTCCTGTTTTGGGTAGTCAACATGCGGGAATTTCTAGTATTACAGAATTTAAAAAAGATATTGCTTCTTGTCGTACTTTTTGCTTTTTACATGAGTTAGAATATCAATTAAAAAATAACCTAATTAAAGGAGGAGACTTAAACAATGCCATTGTAATTGTTGATAAAGAAGTTACTCAAGATGAATTAAGCCATTTAGCTAAGATATTTAATAGACCAGCAATGGAAGTTGCTCCCCAAGGCATTTTAAATAACATGGAATTGCGGTATCAAAATGAACCAGCTCGTCATAAATTGTTAGATATGATTGGCGATTTAGCATTAGTTGGCGTTCATTTAAAAGGTCATATTATGGCTGCGAGACCAGGCCATGCAGCAAATGTTGCATTTGCTAAAAAAATTAAAGCGGCAATTAAAAAAGAAAAAGGCAAAAAAATACAAAAAATGTATGACGCCAACGCAAAGCCTCTTTATGATGTTGTGCAAATTATGGATATCTTGCCTCACAGACAGCCATTTTTGTTTGTTGATAAAGTATTAGAGTTATCTAAAACGCATGTTGTTGGAGTGAAAAATGTATCTATGAATGAGGATTTCTTCCGTGGACATTTTCCTGGAGCTCCAGTAATGCCGGGAGTACTGCAGATAGAGGCTATGGCTCAGGTTGGTGGTATTTTAGTGCTCAGTACAGTGCCCGATCCGCAGAATTACCTAACTTATTTTTTAAAAATTGATAATGTTAGGTTTAGAGCGCAGGTTTTACCGGGAGATACCATTATTTTTAGATGTGATTTAATGGAGCCAATTAGAAGAGGAATTGCACAGATGAAAGGAATAGGAATGGTTGGCGAAAAAATAGTAGTTGAGGCAGAAATGATGGCTCAAATTTCAAGAGTAAAAGATAGCGAAACAGCATAAATGATACAACCATTAGCATACATACACCCACAAGCAAAAATTGCAGACAATGTTGTTGTTGAGCCCTTTGCTGTAATACACAAAGATGTAGAAATTGGCGAAGGAACTTGGATTGGGTCTAACGTTGTAATTATGGATGGGGCAAGAATCGGTAAAAATTGCCGTATTTTTCCTGGATCTGTAATTTCTGGTGCCCCTCAAGATTTAAAATATGCAGGAGAAGTTACTACTGCAGAAATTGGCGATAATACTACAATTAGAGAATGTGTAACGATTAATCGTGGTACTAAAGATAAATGGAAAACTGTTATTGGCAAAAACTGCTTAATACAAGCTTATTCACACATTGCGCATGATTGTGAAGTGGGCGATTTCTGTATATTTTCTAACAGCACAACCCTAGCTGGCCATATTACTATTGGAGACTATGTTGTTTTAGCTGGACTGGTAGCCATTCATCAATTTGTCAAAGTTGGCTCACATGCTTTTATCACTGGAGGGTCGTTGGTGCGTAAAGATGTTCCGCCTTATGTTAAAGCGGCAAGAGAGC
>JAIELS010000062.1 GCA_019752795.1 Sphingobacteriaceae bacterium | reverse complement strand
AACCGTTTATTAAGAAAATCTGTGGAATATGCGTTCGAAAATCCTAAATCCGGATTAGCATTTATCCGCCAACATGCTCAAGAAATGGATGAAACTGTAATGTACAAACATATTGAGTTATATGTCAATCAGTATTCAATAGACTTAGGAGAAGAAGGCAGAAAAGCGATTGATACTTTATTTGAGATGGCCTTAAAAAATAAAATCATCCCTCCTTTTAAGGAAAATTTATACGTTAGCTAAGCTATTAATCAAATATGGTTGGTCTATTACACTATTGTGAACAAGGTCCTTCGGGAATTTGCTTGCTTATTTTGAGTAATTTAGTTACCACCATTGTAGAATCGTAGTTGCCTGTTACTGTATTAGTATCTGACTTTACAATACGGCATTCTACTTCGACATAAACAGGCGTGTAAGGCTTCTCAAAACCCAAATCATTGTATGCCAATTCTAATGTTTTAGCACTATCTGCTACCCAAAAATCTCTCCCATCTTCGCAATCTGTAAAAGATTTTACTTCTGGCCCGAAACTGTATAAACCTTTAGCAATTACAAATTCATTCTTATTTGGTGTTGATTTATCGGCGCTATTACAGGCTAATAAAATTATAGAGAATAAGGTTACAATAAAAAATAGTTTATTAGTCTGCATTATAAGTCTTGATTTAAATTATCTATCTTCTTAACACTCAAATTTGCTGCCAAAGAAGAGGCAATTAAAGAGAATATACTTACAGTTATAAAAACAAGTATAAAATCTTTCCATTTTAGGGCAATAGGATAAGCATTACTGATCCCTATAAGGTTGGTTTCGCCCATTTTAACTAACCCAAGCTTTTGTTGAAATAGGCAAAATGCAAATCCAACCAATAGGCCAAAAATACATCCTGTTAAGGTAATCATCATGCCTTCTAACAAAAAAATTCTTTTGATTAATTTTTTGCCAGCCCCCAAACTACTCAAAATAGAAATATCTTTTAGCTTTTCTATCACCAACATGGTTAATGAGCCTATGATATTAAATATAGCAATAATTAGAATAAAAGTTAAAATAATGTATACCATCCATTTTTCCGAACTTAATACATTGTATAAAGCTTGATTTTGTTGTATTCTATTTTTAACTATAAATTTATCTCCTAATTTATTTTCTATTTCATTTTTTAGCTGTTCTGCATCAATTCCTTTATTTAAATCGATTTCTATTGCCGAAACATTTGTACTATCGCCTAAGAGTTCTCGAGCAAAAGCTAAAGGCACAATAACTAGGTTGTCGAAGTCCTGCTGAACCTCAAATACTCCCGAAGGGGGGATATTAAGAACTGTAAAATCATCTAATGGATTAATTGAAGATGTTGCTCTTCCTTTTTTGGGAGAATAAATTTGCAACTGCTCAAAAGGATCTGAAGGATTTACACCCAAATATGCTTGCAATGCGGAGCCTACAACAGCATTTGGTCCTGCCGGGTTTTCCAAAACAAAATTTCCATCGATAACGATACTATCTAAACTAGTATTCTTTAAAAAATCGCTACTTACTCCTTTTATTAAAGCTGGCGACTGCTTATCGTTATACCGAATAAGTGCATTTTCTGAAAGTACTTCTGTATATGAAAATACAGATTTATTTTTCTTTAAATCGTTAAAATAAGCTGTATTTGGGTTAAATGTTTTGCCTTGCGCTGGCTGAATAATGATTTGTGGTGTAATGGTATTAAACATTTTGAGCACCACTTCTTCAAAACCATTAAATACAGAAAGAATAATTATTAATGCTGCACTACCAATAAAAACACCCAATACAGATATTGCCGAAATGATATTAATGGCATTGGTTGATTTTTTTGCAAAAAGATACCTGCGAGCTATATAAAATGCGGTGTTCACAGTCCAAAGATAACAAAATGTAAGGGCAAGAACGGAAAATAAATTCTATTACACTATCTGCATTTTACACCAAAAATGGATTATTCATCTTTTCGAAGCCAATAGTGGTTGATTGGCCATGACCAGGAAACACCTCACAATCATCTGGCAATAAAAATACCGTTTCTTTAATACTGGTAATTAACTGTTGATGATTACCTCCAGGCAAATCAGTTCTGCCAATACTTTGATAAAATAATACATCGCCACCTATTAAGAAATTTTCTTCTTTGGCATAAAAACATAAATGTGCTGGTGAGTGTCCTGGAGCAAAAACTAATTCTAATGTACTGCCGCCAAAATTTACAGTTCCAGTTTCTGGCAAAAAAGTATCAGGCTCTGGAGATAAATCGTAATGCATACCCATTTGTGGCGCATAACCTGCTACCGCTTGTAAAACATATAATTCACCTTTGTGAAATTGAGGTTTTAAACCCCACTGATCAAATACAAATTTATTACCCAAAACATGATCGATATGACAGTGTGTGTTTAATAAAAGCGTTGGTTTTAGGTTATGTTCTTTAATAAAATTTACCAATTGGTTTTGTTCAGCACCATCGTACATTCCTGGATCTATAATTACACAAGCTCCTGTTTCGTCAAACAAAACATACGTATTTTCCTGATAAGGATTGAAGGTGAATTTTTTTAAATTCATCATTTTATTTGTTATGAATTAATGAAAGTTATAAAACTTAGTTTTTCCATTTAAAAGTCTCTATCATTTTATCGATATCCTTTTTAATAAATTTAATTACTGGCTGCAAAGAATCATATTGCGGGCGTTCGTTAAAATACAACGCTCCTCTAAAATAATGCTTAGCACTATCTGTTAAAAAAAACTGAACTGATGATGCCGTATTGCCCTCTATAGCATAATAAACGCCGTAAACCTTCTTGTCAGGATAATTGATAAACTTCTGATCAATTGCATTCGCTTTAACCGTATGCTTCATCGCTAATGCTCTTGCGCCTTCAGTCATTTCGTTATAAGCCTTTTCAGAAAAGACATCGTAATAAGTAAGGTGTAGTTTTGCATTAAATTGAGGAAAATTTAAATTATTCCAACAAGGTTGGGCATTTCTTTCTTGATCTACCGAAATGTTTGCGTAAACCGGATATTCGAAGCTAAATGGACAATTCCCATTAAAGGTTTGATATTTTTTTTCAGGAAAATCAATCCTAAAATAACCTCTAGGTTTTGGTGTATTCACGGTTTCACTAGTACAAGCAGTAAAAGCAAAAATCCAAAATAGCAGAAAAAAAGTTATTCTATTCATTTGATAAATTCCAAATATACCAAGACCGTTCCGCCTGTAAATATAACATCTCTAACCCATTTTTTATTTTTGCGCCTTGTTCTTTTGCTTTAGTTAGAAACGCTGTTTCATCAGGATTATAAACTAAATCATACACCAAATGAGATTGATCTAAAAACTGATAGGGAATTGGCGGGAAAGATTCTAGATTAGGCAACATACCTAATGGCGTGGTATTGATTAACAACTTATAATCAGCCAAAATCTCCTTAGTAATAGCAGAATATAAAATTGCACCCGATGTAGGATTTCTAACCACAACTAAATAAGGAATATTTAATTTTTTAAGTACATATTTAACTGCCTTTGCTGCGCCTCCATTTCCAAAAATTAATGCCTTTTGATGTTGTACTTGCAATAATGGCTTTAAAGATTCTTCAAAACCATAAACATCGGTATTGTATCCCCTTAAAAAAGCAGCACCTTCCTTTTGATTTATTGCAATACAATTAACTGCACCAATCTCTTTTGCTGAGCTATCTATTTCATCTAAAAAAGAGATTACATCAAGTTTATGCGGAATAGTTACATTTAAGCCACAGAGCTTTGGTTCTCTTTCTATTAGATCAACCATTTCTCTGGCATCAGCTATCGAATAGAGATCGTATTTACAATCTAAAATTTGTTGTGTTTCAAATTTTTCTGTAAAGTATTTTTTAGAAAAAGAATGTGTTAAAGGAAAGCCAATTAATCCGAATTTTCTCATAAGGTAGTATCATCAATAGGGGCGATAAAATAACAAAGCAATCCTTTTTATTAAAAAGATTGCTTAACAAAGCTCGCAAAGTCGAATTATTATTTTTATTTATTTTTATTCAAAAAGTAATCAAATGTATCGCCTCTTAAACCTAAACGAATTGTTTCTAATGGAATAACTTCTGCAGGGGCAATATTACCCAAATTTACATTTGTACCAACTAATTTGATAAACCATACTTGTTGCTCTTTTAAAGGTGCTTCCCAAATAATCGTTTCTGTAGGAATTTGCGTTAAAATTTCATCAACTAAACCCTCTCTTACTTCTCCAGAACCACGGTAAATACCGACATTTCCGCCTTCACGTGCTTCAGCAATTACTTTCCAAGATCCTGCTTCGATTTCTGCTTTCATTAAAGCAATCCATTTATAAGGCGCAAATATTTTTGCAGCGTCTTTAGAACCAACTTCAGAAATTACAGTAACTTGTTCTGATAGTTTACGAATATATTCACATTTCTGATCATGCTCAATATCCATAGAACCGTCAGATACTTCTGCATATTCCATCCCAAACTCTTCTAAAACTCTACGGTAATCATCAAATTGATTACGAATTGTAAATGCTTCAAATAAGGTACCGCCAAAATAAGTTGGTATTCCTGCACTACGATAAAGTGCTAATTTCTCTTTTAAATTTGGTGTTACAAACGAAGTTGCCCAACCCAATTTAACTATATCCGTATGGACGCCAGCAACTTCAATAAAATCTTCTACTTGTCTTAGGCTTAAACCTTTGTCCATAACCATCGTTAATCCACTTTGGCGTGGTTTAGCTGATCGTTCTGGAATATCATTTAATTTGTAATTCATCTAAATTTATTATATTATATTTTCAGGGGTTAGATAGAAACTTTGTTTAATCAAACTTGATTTCATATCCGCTACAAATGTTGTAAAAACTCTGCTATTTTTTAAATTTTAATTGTAAATGCGTATTAGCACTTACTTAATATACTTGTTAATCACCTCTGCAATTAACCCATTATCTTGTAATTGAGGCAAGTATTCAAATAAAATATAATGCTTTTCTGGATCTGTAACCAAAGCTGTTTCTAAATAAGCTAAGCCATCATTAATTTGACCTAAGGCAAATAGATAAGCAACCATTCTATAGTATAACTCAGCAGCTTCCGGATTGTTTTTAATTGCTTCTGCCATCGTCTCTGAAGCTTCTAGTAATTTGCCTTGCTCATATAAAACTGTAGAAAAATCTAACCAAGCTTCTATATCAAGCGGATTATATTCTAAAACTTTATAATAAGCCACTACAGATTCTTCTATTTGACCCAGTTTATAATAGGCGTCGGCCATAGCAAACCAAAAATCAGGATTTTCATCATCCAACTCTAATGCTTTTTTATAAAAATGTAAAGACTCGAAAAAACGATCTTCAAAATTTAAAGTAACTCCAATACCAAACCAAGCATCAGCCATTTTCGAATCCATTTTTACTGATTTTTTATAGTAAGAACGGGCTTCATCCATTTGCTCTAGCTTTTCATAACATTCACCAATTGCACAATATGTATCAGCATTTGGTGGTTCGTATTCAAACGTTTGCTTATAAACATCTATCGCTTCTTGATATTTATCTAATTGTACCAATGCATTACCCTTATTGTAATAAGCTGATGCAAAATTTTCCTTAATTAAAATAGCATAGTCGTATGCATCAATTGCTTTTTCAAATAGCTCTAATTTATGAAATGAGTTCGCCAAATTGTACCAAGCCGCATAAGAATAAGGGTCATTATCTATGTATTCTTCATAAAATTGAATACTTTCTTCTTGTTTATCTAAAATATCATAACAAAAGGCCAGTTCATATAAACCATCCTTATTTTCCATATTTTGTTCTAAGCTACGCTTGATATATACAATTGCAGTTTCATAATCATGCATATTTTGATACACATAAGCCATCTGCAATAGAATTTCATCAGTAGTTTCTGCCAGGCTTAAAGCCTTTTCAAAATTTTCTAAAGCTTCAGCGTGGCGATCTAAATTTTGATAAATATTACCACGTAAAACATAAATATCAGCTTCAGAAGCTTCCAACATTTCTGCTTTTTCTAACGCAGCAAAAGCTTGATCTACCTGATTGGTGAACAACAATAATTGTGCTTGCTTAATTAAAAATATAGCAGCATATGGATGCTGATTTAAAGCAAATTCTACTACTTGTATTGCTTTTACTGGGTCGTTCTTCTCTATATAATTGTCTATTATATATTCAAATGCCTGCGCATCAAAAAAGTACTGGTCCTGATTGCGAATCATTTCCTCGTATCTTTCTACAGATTGTTGCGCATCATTATTAAAACCAAATTCAAATTCTTCTTCCATGTATTGAATATTTAAAGAACAAACCGATTAATTTTTAAATACCTTATAAGTTTACGTTTTTTATAAGAGGAATTAAGAAAATAATTTTCAGCCCAATTTAATTTTGTCTATTTTTTGTGCACAATTGGATTGAAAAAAATCGTTTCAACCTTTCAATAAAAATGAAGTTTATTGAATAGTTTTGCAAAAACGGATTGACTCTTCTTGAAATGGTTAATTTTAGTTTACAAAGCCCGAACCAAAAGCATTTTGAAATTATGCGGTAGGAATGTCAATAACGATGATTACA
>JAIELS010000010.1 GCA_019752795.1 Sphingobacteriaceae bacterium | reverse complement strand
AATGAGGTCGTGTCTTCCATTATTCTTTACTCCCTACTTTTTACTTTCAACTTTTAACTTTTAACTTTCAACTCCCAACTATCTACACCCACTTAATCTCCTGACAAAGCTCAATTAAAACCCCATTGGCTTCTTTTGGATGTACAAAGCAAATCATTTTATTGTCAGCTCCTTTTTTTGGCGTTTCATTTAGCAAGGTAAAACCTTCGTTTTTTAAACGTTCCATTTCTGCTAAGATATCATCTACAGCAAATGCGATATGATGAATCCCCTCTCCTTTTTTGACTAAAAATTTAGCAATCGGGCTATCTTCTGAAGTAGCTTCTAGTAATTCAATTTTATTTTCTCCAACTTTTAAAAATGCGGTATTTACGTTTTCTGTTGCCACAAACTCTGTTTTATAACAATCTGTATTCAATATTCTTTGGTAAACAGCAATTGAATCTGCTAGGTTTTTAACGGCAATGCCGATATGTTCAATTTTATTCATGGTAATATGGTTAAGCGAATGTAAAAATGCGAGTTTTATCTATAGGTTCATAGCTATTATCTATTATTGTTAGGAAAGTTTTTTCGTATCTTTGTACCAGCTAAGAGAGGAAAGCATAAAGCTTAAAGCAAGGTTAGTATAAATAGCCTTTAACCTTTAATCCTTTAACCTTAAGCTAATTTTAAAAAGAATAAAAAAATGGAACTTCCTATTTATTTAGATAATAACGCTACTACACCATTAGACCCTAGAGTATTAGAGGCTATGTTACCTTACTTTACTAGTAAATTTGGTAATGCAGCTAGTCGTAACCATGCATTTGGTTGGGTTGCAGAAGAAGGTGTAGATTACGCACGTGAACAAGTGGCTAAGTTAATTGGCTGTACAGAAAAAGAAATTATTTTTACATCTGGAGCTACAGAGGCTGATAATTTAGGTATCAAAGGTGTATATGAAATGTACGCTGAGAAAGGTAATCATATTATTACTGCAACAACAGAACATAAAGCTGTTTTAGATACTTGTAAACATTTAGAAAAGCAAGGTGCTAGGGTTACTTATTTAAACGTAAAAGAAGATGGTTTAATTGATTTAGCCGAATTAGAGGCTGCAATGACACCAGAAACTATATTAGTTACCATTATGTATGGTAATAATGAAATTGGTGTAATACAACCGATTAAAGAAATTGCTGCTATTGCACACAAGCATGGTGCTTTGTTTTTTACTGATGCTACACAAGCAGTTGGAAAAATTCCGGTAAACGTAATTGAAGACGGTATTGACTTAATGGCTTTTACTGCACATAAAATGTACGGACCAAAAGGTGTTGGTGCTTTATATGTGAGAAGAAAAAACCCAAGAGTTAAAGTTACTTCACAAATGGATGGCGGTGGTCATGAGCGTGGTATGCGTTCTGGCACATTAAATGTACCTGGCATTGTAGGTTTAGGTAAAGCTTGTGAACTTTGTCGTTTAGAAATGGACGAGGAAGCAAAACGTTTATCAGCATTGCGTGATAAATTAGAAGCTGCATTAACTACAATGGAAGAAAGCTATGTAAACGGTAGTACAGCGCATAGATTACCACATGTGGCTAACATCTCTTTTAAATATGTAGAAGGTGAAGGATTAATGATGGCGATGAAAGACTTAGCGGTATCTTCTGGATCTGCATGTACTTCTGCATCTTTAGAACCATCTTATGTATTAAAGAACTTAGGTTTATCTGATGAATTGGCACACTCTTCTATCCGTTTTGGTTTAGGTCGTTTTACAACAGAAGCTGAGGTTGATTACGCAATAGAGAATACTAAAAAAGCAGTTAACCATTTAAGAGACCTTTCTCCACTTTGGGAAATGTTTAAAGAAGGTGTTGATTTAAGTAAAATTGAGTGGGCAGCCCATTAATAATTAGATAATAAACAAATTAGCTGATTAGCTAATTAAAAAATACAAGATATGGCATATTCAGAAAAAGTAATGGAACATTATACCAACCCTCGTAACGTTGGTACTTTAAATAAAGACAGTAAATCTGTTGGTACAGGTTTAGTTGGCGCACCTGAGTGTGGAGACGTAATGCGTTTACAAATTGAGGTTGATGCAAACAATGTAATTACTGATGCTAAATTTAAAACATTTGGTTGTGGTAGCGCTATTGCTTCTTCATCTTTAGCTACAGAATGGTTAAAAGGCAAATCTATTGATGAGGCTTTAACTATTGATAACATGGATATTGTAGAAGAATTGGCTTTACCGCCAGTAAAAATTCACTGTTCTGTTTTAGCAGAAGATGCAATTAAATCTGCAATTAACGATTACCGTGTTAAAAATGGTATGGAAGCATTGGCTATGCCAAAATCGCACCACTAGAAGAAAGTAACAAGAGGCAAGTATCAAGTATCAAGTATCAAGTTTGGATATTCGATAAGTTGTCTTGATACTCGATACTAAATACTCGATAATATGATTACAATAACCGATAAAGCAAAGAGCAAAATTGACAACCTAATGCAGGATTCTGCAATGGGGTCTGATTATTTTTTACGTGTTTCTGTAAAAGGTGGTGGCTGTTCTGGTTTATCTTATAATTTAGATTTCGATAACGAAGAGCAAAAAGGCGATCAATTTTTTGAAGATCGTGGCATTAGAATAGCCTTAGATATGAAATCATTTTTGTACCTAGCAGGTACTGAACTTGATTTTACGGATGGCTTAAATGGTAGAGGTTTTGCTTTTAATAATCCTAACGCTAGTCGCTCTTGTGGCTGTGGCGAAAGTTTTTCTGTTTAATAACAATTATTAAATTTCCCTGAGGCATCGATTTATCGGTGCCTTTTTTATTACAATCTAAATTATCTTTCCTTTAAATAAAATAGGGAAGACAATGTCTTCCCTATTTTACAAAAATTAATATCCTATTTCTTTAAGTTTACACGACCCATCAATGGGTCAGAAATACTGTGTTTACCCGTTTCTACTCTACCAGCATAACGTTGAGCAAATAAATTATCGCCAACTATACTTATAGTAAAATCATACCATCCACCGCTTTTTTGGGTTTCTATAATGCTTTTAATGTTTTTACCTTTCTTTAAAGCTATCATTTTTTCTGGGCTGCCATAGGCGTTATCTGTAATCAACACTTTTACATCTTTATTTGCAAATAACTTTACATCAACATTTCCTGTAGCTAATTTAATATTTAACAATTCTGAAGAAACCTTTACATTTAAGCCTGCTGATTGTTTAGCACCTTTAAAAGATCTAAAAAATCCATTGGCTCCATAACATTCCAACAAGTAGTGTTCAGTTAAAAAATCATTTGAAAACCATTGGTAATTAATTTGATCTCCTGCAACTACGCAAAAATTCCATTGGTTCATTTGCACTTCTTCAGGCTTTCCATCTTTAATCATTTTAAACATCCCAGGAGCATAAACTTGGAATGCAGCCGCAGCACTTTTACTACCGAATAAAGACTTTCCTGCTTCAAAATTTAGCTCCAACACACCATTAACAAGCTGAGCAATATTTACTTCATGTTGATAAGGAAGCGCATTAGATGGCTTAACTCCTAGCTCTTGCGCTGGTATTAATTCTTTTAGAGTATCGGTTTTAAGTGCCTTATCTATCTGTTGTTGGGTAAGGGCATTAAAATTTCCAGGAAGTGGTTTAAAGCGTGCTGCATAAATACTTTCAATAAATTTATTCCGTTCTAATGGTTCAATATGTATTGTTTGTTCATCTGCTGGTCTAAAAGCCGAAGTTAAATCTCCACAGATATTCCTTCTCCAGTCGCTAATATTGGTTTCTTTTACAGCTTTACCAGTTTTAGTCGCAATAAAATGTTCTAAAAACTGCAAGCATGAGGTATGATCAAATATTTGAGAATTTACATATCCACCTTTTGTCCAAGGAGAAGCAATAACCATGGGTACTCTAAACCCTAAACCAATTGGACTATCACTTCCCTCCTTTTGCGGCTCTTTTGGATCTAAACCCGAAAATTCAGTTACTGTTTTGATACTTGCAGAAGCTTTCCCTGTATTTGGTCGATCTGTATGTGGAGGTACAAAAGGAGACTGATGATCGAAATAACCATCGCTTTCATCGTAGGTAAGTATAAAAATTGTCTTCTTCCAAACTTCTTCGTTTTTAGTTAAAATATCTAATACTTCTGATATATACCATGCGCCGTGCCATGGAGAACCAGGATGGTCAGAAAAGCGACATGGTGCAACTAGCCATGAAACCATAGGTAAATTTCCTGTTGCTACATCTTTTCTAAACTGATAAAGTACGTCGCCTTTTGGAACCACCATTTCTCTTTTCACACCCTCATCATCATAGTTTATTGTTTCTACTTTGTGATAATTAGGATCTGCTACATTGGTAACGAAAGCTTTTTGGTGGATATTTTTTTCGAAAGGCCTAAGGGAGTCAAAAGCTTGCTTGTTCCAAACTTTAATAGCTTCATTGGCTTTTTCTAAATTCTGCTTTTTTTTCTAACAATTTTTTTTCATCCTCTTGTGTTTTAGGCAGCTTAGCTTCTAAATGTTTAATCTCTGCTGGCAAATCTGCGATTTGCTTTTCTACAAATGCAACATGTGCAGGATGAAATCGAACATTATATTGCTTAAAAAATTCTAAACTATTGTCCGTAAAATTTGCCAACCAATCATCTTCCTCATCTTTAAATCCTACTGGAAGGCTGAGCTCATTTTGATAAACTTTCCAAGGAATTTGTGCTTCTTCTAAACGCTCAGGATAAGTTTTCCATCCCACATTTTTATAATCTATTTGTCCATTAAAAACATGAGGTAAAGATTTTTCATCATGGGGATTTTCTCTAACTGCTCCAGACCAAAAAGAAGTTCTATTTGAGCTTGTACCAGTTAACGTAGAACAAAAATGTTGATCGCATACTGTAAAAGCATCAGCAAAAGCATAATAAAAAGGAATGTCTTTTCGGTCAAAATACCCCATGGTCAATGGCATATGCTGGTATGATTTACCCGCTTTTTTTGCTTCTAACCAAGTATCCATTTTTCCGTTATTTCTAGCAGCAACCATATCCGTCCAAGAATGTGGAAGAGAACCCATCCAAGTAATTTTAGAATTTTTAATATCTAATCTAAATGGAGCATAGGTTTCTCCTGATTTATTGGTCTGAAACCAAATCGGATTTCCATTAGCTTGTTTAAGCACTCTTGGATCGTTAAAACCTCTTACGCCTTTTAACGAACCAAATGCATGATCAAAAGAACGATTTTCCTGCATCAAAAAAACAACATGTTCAGCATCTTTATAAGTGCTACCTGGTGTTGGGTCTATAGACATTGCTTTAAGTAATGAGGCAGGAACCATATTTGCCATAGTAGTTATGCCTGCAAATAAACTAGTTTTTTTTAGAAAATCTCTTCTAGAATCCATAATGTGAATTTTAAATAAAAACGGGGTTATTTATTTAAAAATAACCCCGATAATTTTTTGATAGTTATTTTACCCACCAAATTGGTTGATTAATTTGATCGTTATTAGCCCCAAACTGACTTGAGATAGCTTTATTTACATTCTCAGTATTGTTGTTATATTCTGCTTGTGGATAAATCCATCTGAAAGGAATATTTACACCTGCTGGCCTACGATAAGTAGGGTATCCAGTACGTAAATGGCTAAAAAATGCAGTCCAACCATTTTGGAAATAAGTTTGAAAATATTTTTGAGTAATAATTAACTCTAATTTTTGTTCATTACTAATCGCGGCAGCAAAATTGTTTAACGGCTTAGTAAGATAATCAGTAGCTGCAGCTTCATTTACGTAAGATGAAAGACTAGCTACATTATTTTCATAAAACTTAAAGTTTGCTTTTACTCCACTCTCATACAAATTTTTTGCATCTGCGGTAATCCATCCTTTAACCGCCGCTTCTGCTAAAATTAACTGTTGTTCTGCATAACCAATTAATACCCTTGGCTCATTTACTGGATCAGAATAGTAACGTTCGTGTACTTTTGATATTCTACCCGCTACTGCTTTTACGTTAGCTTCGGCGTATGGTGCAGCAGGATCACCACCTTCATAAGAACTAAAATCTGATATTGGTTTTCCTGCTTCCTTACCTAGTCTTGTTTGCGTACAGAAGAGGAACAAACGTGGATCTGTTCTTTCTTTCAAGCGCTCAACAAAAGTCATATCCATGTACATTCCAGAACCAAAACTGCTCGAATTAAATTCAGGATATCTGTTATTCTGTTGATTCAAGAAAACCAATTTAGCACTCTCATCTTTTGTAAACAATGGCTCAGAAGCATAAATATTTGCAAATTGACTAACTATTGAAAGATCTGTTTCTGCAGTTTTTTTAGACAAAGTAAGTAAAACTTTTAAGCGTAATGCATTTACAGCTTTACGCCAGTTTTGTACCGATCCTGCAAAAATAATATCACCCTGTATAATTGTGTTCTCTGCTTTTAAAATCGAATTCGCTTCATTTAATTCGGCTAATATCCCTTTAAAAACGTCCTTTTGCGTATCGTAAATTGGGGTAAATATAGGTGTAGCACTTTCTGCTTTTAAAGACTGACTATAAGGAACATCCCCAAAAGTAAGTGTAAGGTTATAAAAATAATAAGCCCTAAAAAATTTAGCCAATGCATTGTAAGCTTTTAAATT
>JAIELS010000011.1 GCA_019752795.1 Sphingobacteriaceae bacterium | reverse complement strand
CTGATGTTTGTTTGCTGTAATTGCAACTCCATTTGCACTTCCACATATCAATATGCCAAAGTCAAATTCTTTATTTTCTACAGCCTCAGCAACTGGATGAGCAAAATCTGGATAATCGACTGACTCTGTTGAGAAAGTTCCAAAATCTTTAATTTCGTAAGCAGACAAGTGTTGTTTTACCATTTCTTTGTAAGCAAACCCAGCGTGATCTGCACCAATTGCAATCTTTAATTTAGTCTCTGTAGGCATATTCAAATTTAGATAGAATTATAATGATAATGCGTAAATTTTTTGTTGCTATATTTTTTACGCAGATTTACAGATTAAACCCTTGATTGTTATTTCGGGTATTAATATTTAGTTCTTATAAAATAATTCTTCTGCTTTTAGTTTTTTCTTTTGGATATTGGCTGAAATCATGATACTCAATTCATATAACAAGAATAGAGGGAAAGCTACAATTAACATGGTATAAGGGTCTGCTGTAGGTGTTACAACTGCAGCAACGATTAAAATTAATATAGCTGCATATCTTCTGCTTTTTCTCATAAACTGTGGTGTCATTATTCCAAATTTTGAAAGAATATAAATCACCACAGGTAATTGAAAAATAATACCCGAACCTAAAGTTAAAGTTAATACGGTTGAAAGATAAGAATCAATATTGAACATATTCTGTATGCTCTCATCTACAGTGAAATTAATCAAGAAGTTAACAGATAATGGGCAAATGATATAGTAACCAAATAAAACACCAATAAAAAATAATACTGATGCAAAGAAAACAAATCCGCTTGCAGATTTTCTTTCTGTATCTAACAATGCTGGCTTAATAAATAACCATATTTCGAATAGCAAATAAGGAACACCTAAAATTATACCAGCCATAATACAAGAGTTCATTTGGAGTGTAAACTGCCCTGCCATTTCGGTATTGATAATTTTTGCATCTATTTTAGTAATACAAAATTCTTTACCAATTACATTCGGAAATGCTTCATAAAGCTTGCACATCATTCTATAAGTCCAAAAAGAAGGGTCTTTTGGTCCCATAATTACAACCTTCCAAATAAAGTCTGAATAGTAAAATGCTAAGACAACAAGCAAAGAGACTACAGCTAATCCTCGTAGTAAATGCTTGCGTAAAACATCTATATGATCAAAGAAAGACATTTCTGCCTCTATGCTTTTTCCTTTATTTTTTATAGAATCAATTAGATCCTGCGCTCTGTTTTCGCTCATTGAATTTATTTGTAAACAAAAATACCATTCTATTTGATATAGAATGGTATTTACGATTAAAATCTATAAAACGATTGATAAATTCTGTTATTTTACGCCGTATTGATTTCAAATAAAATCTATGGTGCAGTAAATTCGAAAGTTTCCATGAATTTAGTAGTAAAATTACCTGCTCTAAAATTAGGGTCTTTCATTAACTGTAAATGAAAAGGGATGGTTGTATGCACTCCTTCGATTACAAATTCACTTAAAGCTCTTTCCATTGTACAAATTGCTTCCTCACGAGTTTGGGCAACGCAAATTAATTTTGCAATCATCGAATCGTAATTAGATGGAATGGTATAGCCTGCATAAACATGCGTATCAACACGTACACCGTGACCACCTGGAGAATGGAAATTTGTAATTTTGCCTGGTGATGGTCTGAAATTGTTGAAAGGATCTTCTGCATTGATACGACATTCAATCGCATGCATAGCTGGTACATAATTTTTTCCTGAAATAGGAATACCTGCAGCAACTTTAATTTGTTCTTTAATTAAGTCGAAGTTAATTACTTCTTCCGTAACTGGATGCTCTACTTGGATACGCGTATTCATTTCCATGAAGTAGAAGTTGCGGTGTTTATCTACCAAAAATTCTACTGTTCCAGCACCTTCGTAATTTACGGCTAACGCACCTTTAATGGCTGCTTCACCCATTCTTTCACGTAATTCTGGAGTCATAAATGGAGATGGAGCCTCTTCAACTAATTTTTGGTGACGACGTTGAATTGAACAATCTCTTTCTGATAAATGACAAGCTTTACCAAATTGATCTCCAATAATTTGGATTTCGATATGGCGAGGATCCTCAATATACTTTTCTAAATAAAGTCCATCATTACCAAATGCAGCGCCAGATTCCTGACGAGCACTATCCCAAGCATTTTCAAAATCTTCATCTTTCCAAACAATACGCATTCCACGCCCACCACCACCGGCAGTAGCTTTTAAGATTACTGGATAACCCATTTCATTGGCAATTCCAATTCCTTCTTTTACGCTAGTTAATAAACCTTCAGAACCTGGAATAGTTGGAACACCTGCAATTTTCATGGTTTCTTTGGCCGAAGCTTTATCACCCATTCCATTGATTTGTTCTGGTGTTGCACCAATAAATTTAATTCCATAATCACGGCATACAGAAGAAAATTTAGCATTTTCTGAAAGGAAACCATAACCCGGATGTATTGCATCTGCATTTGTTAATTCTGCAGCAGATATAATATTTGGAATACTTAAATAAGAATCTTTACTAGGAGGAGGACCTATACAAACAGCCTCGTCGGCAAAACGTACATGTAAACTCTCTCTGTCTGCAGTAGAGTAAACGGCAACCGTTTTTATGCCCATTTCTTTACAGGTACGTATAATACGCAAAGCGATTTCGCCCCTGTTGGCAATTAATATTTTTTTAAACATAATTGATTATAAAATTAGCCAATTAGCCAATTGATTAATTAGCTAATTAAATAGGTTCTACTAAAAATAATGGTTGATCGTATTCTACTGGGCTTGCATTATCTACTAATACTTTTACGATACGACCTGAAACTTCACTTTCAATTTCATTGAAAAGTTTCATTGCCTCAATGATACAAATTACTTTTCCAGTTCCAATCTCATCGCCAACATTAGCAAAAGAAGGTTTGTCTGGACTAGAAGAACGATAAAAAGTGCCAATCATTGGCGATTTTATAGTAATGTATTTTGATGTATCTTCAGCTGCAGGAGCACTTGGTGCTTTAACCTCAACTGTAGTTGCTGGCGCTGCTGCTGGTGCAACAGGTTGTGGAGCAGCGGCAGCAGGTAAAGCTGCATTTACATAAACTGGTGCCTGGTTAGTTTTGATGGTAATTTTAAAGTTTTCTTGCTCAATCGCAACTTCATTTACGCCTGACCTAGAAACAAATTTAATCAGTTCCTGAATTTGTTTGATATCCATTCTTTTGTTGTTATGTTAAAAAAATTGGTGTCTTTATATGAATTAACTAAGTTATACTTTTTTTTCTACTTGTTCAATGGTTCATTGGTTCAATGTTTATAAGCTACCAACCCAATGAGCTAATGAACAAATTAACTATTATAAGCCCATTTTAGGTAAACAGAACCCCAAGTGAAGCCACCGCCAAATGCTGCTAAGATAATATTATCTCCTTTTTTAAGTTTGCTCTCCCATTCCCATAAGCAAAGTGGAATAGTACCATTTGTAGTGTTTCCGTAACGCTCAATGTTAATCATTACTTTATTAGAGTCTACTCCCATTCGAGATGCTGTAGCATCAATAATACGTTTATTCGCTTGATGAGGTACTAACCATGCCACATCATCAGATGTTAAGCCGTTACGCTCCATAATCTCTGCGGCCACGTCTGCCATATTGGTTACCGCAAATTTAAATACCGTAGGACCTTCTTGATGTACAGCATGAAAATTGGCATCAATAGTTTCGTGACTTGCTGGTAGAACAGAGCCACCAGCTTTCATGCCTAAAAATTCTCTACCAGAGCCATCAGTTCTTAAAATAGAATCTTGAACGCCTAAACCTTCTTCATTTGGTTCTAATAGGGCACAGCCACATCCATCCCCAAAAATAATACAAGTTGTTCTATCCTTATAGTTAATAATTGATGACATTTTATCACCACCAATAACCAATACTTTCTTATGCTTGCCAGATTCGATAAAAGAAGCCCCAGTAGTTAATCCGAAAATAAAACCAGAACATGCTGCTTGTAAATCGAAACCCCAAGCATTAATTGCCCCAATTTTATCAGCTAATACATTTGCTGTGGCTGGGAAAGGAAAATCTGGTGTGGTGGTACAAAAAATAATTAATTCTATTTCTTTAGCATCGATACCTCTTTTTTTAAGCAGTCCATTTACAGCATGCACTGCCAAGTCTGAAGTGCCTAAGCCTTCTCCTTTTAATATTCTTCGCTCTTTAATGCCAGTTCTAGAGGTAATCCATTCATCAGAGGTTTCAACAAAGCTTTCCATTTCTTTGTTTGTCATAATGTAATCTGGAACGTAACCATTAACGGCAGTAATAGCAGCGTGAATTTTGTTCATCTTATTTGATTTTAATTTATTGGAATGCAGCTTGTATTTTACCAACCAAGTTAGAAGTAATCATGTCTCTTGATTGGAATATCATATTTTTTATAGCTTCAGGACTCGAAATCCCATGTCCGATTAATACTGGTGCATTTACACCTAAAACTGGGCTGCCCCCATATTTTTCGTAATTAAATCGGTCGAAAAATTCATCTTTTAATCCTTTTTTAATGGTTAATACATAAAATGATTCAGCTAATTTAAGCATTACATTTCCAGTAAAACCATCACACACAATTACATCAGCTTTATCATTAAATAAATCTCTACCCTCAACATTGCCTACAAAGTTAAATAACTTGCTTTCCTTCATCAATGGGAAAGTGGCTAAAGAAAGCATATTGCCTTTTTCATCTTCTTCTCCAATATTCATTAAAGCAACTTTCGGGTTTTCAATTTGCATCAAGTTTTCTGCGTATAAACTTCCCAAAATTCCGAATTGTAGTAAAGTATCAGGTTTGCAATCTGCGTTAGCCCCAACATCTAACATTAAGCCGGTTCCGCCTTTAAGTTTAGGTAAAATGGTGCACAAACATGGGCGTATAATGCCTGGAATAGTTTTTACGCTAAATACTGCGCCAACTAACATGGCACCAGAGTTTCCCGCACTTGCGAAAGAATCTATTTTGCCTTCTTTTAAAAGTTGGAAACCTACAGAAATACTAGAGTTTGGTTTTTGAAGAATTGCTTTTGTGGGGTGTTCACCCATACCTATAACTTCGTCGGTATGTACGTATTCAAAGTGATCGGGATTAAATCCGACAGCTGAAAGTAGAGGTTTAATCTGCTTAGTATCTCCGATTAGCACTAAGTGCTCATCAGATTTGAGGGATTGATGAGCTGCTATTGCCCCCAAAACAATTGCTTTGGGAGCATAGTCTCCGCCCATAATATCGAGACCTATTTTCATAGTAAAAATCTTTTGTGTAAGCTAAATCGCTATTCCTATTATTCATCTAAGTTAAACTTAAACAAATAATAAACACAAAAATTTTAATAGAAAATTAACCTATTGAGGTGTTTTCAATAACTAATTTACCATTGTAGTACAAGTTACCATCAACATTGTATGCGTGATGAGGAACATGTATAACACCAGTAGTTTGGCATGTTGCCAAAGAAGGAGCTACAGCTTTATAATGTGTTCTTCTTTTATCTCTTCTTTGTTTAGAAATCTTGCGTTTTGGATGTGCCATTACTAATTTGTTTTTATATTATTTTAATTTTTTTAATGCTTCCCAACGTGGGTCTGCAATTTTATCTTCTTCTTTTTCTTCGCTTCCACTGGCCAATTTATCCAAAGTTGCTAGCATTTCTGGATCGCATTTTTGGTCTGTGCCTGCTTGTTCGCAGTTGTTTATGTAAGGTATTGCTACATTGATAAATTCGTAAATCATTTCCGAAACATCAATTTCACTTTCCTTTCTATTTAAAACGATAATTTCTAAGTCATCGCTCTCTAATTCGTCTTCCGCAAATTTAATAATCTGCCTTTCATTAATTTCAATTGGTTGAGCAAACTCAGCTAAACATTTATCGCAATTCAGTTGTATTGTTCCCACAATGTGGAATTGCAATAGCAACATTGTTTCTTGTTTATCTAATTCAAGATCAACTTTAAGCGCTCCATCTTTTACTAAAGAGTACTCAAATGCATCAAAAAAGCTTTTATCAATTTCAAAATCGAATTGATGCTTACCCAATTTTAAGCCAGTAAACGGGATTGAAAATTGTTTTAATGCCTTCAATTGTAACTAAATTTTAGCCTGCAAAGGTATGAAATATTTTAATAAAAAGAAATAAATTAGAAAAATGAATCTATTAATTGTTGTTGCAGATTTGTAGTTTATAAAATTAGCTTTCAGTTCTAGTCTTTGGTTTTTATGCCAAAACCATTTCTTTATTATTTCTACTCCATTCACTCCAAGAACCAACATATAATTTAGGAATTGCTAATCCTGCATAATCCATAGCTAACAACATGTGGCAAGCAGTTACACCCGAACCACAATGTACAATCACGTTTTCTGATTTTAGACCAGTTAATGCTTTTTCGTATTTTTCTCTTAGAACTTCTGGAGAAAGGAACAATCCATTCTCATCAAGGTTTTCCGTAAAAGGGATATTTATAGCCCCTGGAATATGGCCTGCTATTAAATCTATTGGTTCTGTTAACCCAGCAAAACGATTGGCGTCACGAACATCAACAATGGCTTGGTTGCCAGTTTTGCTTGCCGTTTCAACTTCATTCATATCAGCAGTTGTTAATTGCCAACGGCTAATTGGATAAGA
>JAIELS010000048.1 GCA_019752795.1 Sphingobacteriaceae bacterium | reverse complement strand
TTACTATAGAATTGATAAAAACACCGGCAACCCTATTAAAACGGATCAAAGATATGTGGTAATAAATGGCGTACCAGCCGCAGATCAGAATAAATTTTATGGTGCTGGAAACACAGAAAGTGTAACTATTTTAAACGCTACTGAAGCCAAAAAGAAATATGGTGATCAAGCAGTAAATGGCGCAGTTGAGCTTACAGGAACTGCCATTGAATATGCAAGTGAACCTGTTAGTCCACCTCCACCAACAGTAGAGGTAGTAAAATTTCCACCTCCAATCGTTAAACCAGATAAGAAAAAATTAAAAACTCCACCAGCTGTTGAACCTCCACCTCCAGGTTATAAACCCAAAAAGAAGATTAAGAAAGATCAGGTTAAATTTCCACCACCTATAGTTAAAACAGATGAAAAAAAATCAAAAACTCCACCAGCTGTTGAATCACCTAAAGCGAATGATAAAGATAAATTAGCCCTTTCAAATAAAGTAAAAGGTTTTCTGGAGGAGAAGCTAGAAGAAACTACAAATGATGAAACAAAAATGAATATTAAAAAGCAGTTATCGCTTATTCAATCAGAAATCGCTAAAAAATCCAAAACAAATTAGATTACTGCGGAATATAAACCACAAACTTGGTTTCAAAAAATTCTTCTTCAAAATAAGCTGAAAGTGGATATAACTCTGCTTTCAGCTTTGTTTCTTTAATTTCTTCTGTTAAGTCGCCACCTTTTAGATATAAAATCCCATTGCGTATGGCATTCTTGTTCTCTTTGGCAAATTTATTTTGTACCCAAGGATAAAAGTCAATTAAACGTGTAACCGCTCTAGAAACTACAAAATTGTATTTATCTGTTACTTGCTCTGCCCTTAAATGGCTTGCTTTTACGTTTGTTAAGCCTAAAGCCGCAGCAACTTCGGTCACAACTTTAATTTTCTTACCGATAGAATCTACCAAATGAAAATCTGTTTCTGGAAATAAAATTGCCAATGGAATACCAGGAAAACCTCCTCCAGTACCTACGTCTAAAACCTGCTCTCCTGCTTTAAATTCGCAAAATTTTGCAATACCCAAAGAATGCAAAATATGTCTTTCATACAATTCATCAATATCTTTTCTTGAAATTACATTAATTTGGGCATTCCAAAAACTATACAAATCATACAATTGCGAGAACTGAGCAATTTGCAATGTTGTTAAATTTTTAAAGTATTTTAAAATGATATCAGGTTTTACTTCAGACATAAAATCAGGTTTTTGAGGAATTTTGGGGACCTAGTTCCAAATTATTTTTTTAACAAATATAGACACTATGCTGTTAATCACTACAAAAAACAAAAGTAAGATATCCAATACTGGGAACCACCAGCGTAATTCGCTATAATTTAAACGTTTTAGCAATCTAGGGTAAATCAAACATCTGATTATAATATTTAAGCAGAATATACCTAAAGCCAAATATAATGTTGAATTAAAGCATAATAAGCTTATACCTAATCCATAAAATAAAATCGGTACAATTGTTTGGATTTTAAGCATAAAGCGGTGGCTTTTTTGATAAAGCTTCCTTGCGCCTAAATGCCTTTTTTTCTGTCTTAAATAAGCTATGAATGAAGTTTTAGGTTCACTCCAAACATGAGTATCTTTATGTATTACAATTGCTGTATTTACAGAAGTAGCAATGGCATTTACAAATAAATCATCTTCTCCACTAGCAACATGCATGTGCGCTGCAAAACCCTTATTCTTAAAAAATAATGATTTTTTGTAGGCCATATTTCTACCTACTCCCATATATGGCATTCTCTTTAATGCATAAGAAAGGTAATTTACAGCCGTAAAAAAAGCTTCAAAACGAATTAAAAGATTTAATACCCCTGATTTTTTAAAATACGGTGAATAGCCTAACAGAATTTCTTTATTATCATCTATTGGTTGTTGCATGCCTTTTAACCAATCTTCCGAAGCAGGCTCACAATCTGCATCAGTAAAAACAAGCCATTCGTTGCTAGCTGCTTTAATACCCATAGAAACAGCGAACTTTTTACCAGCAATAAACTTATCGCCATCTACAACTGTAACCACTTTTAAGTGATCGTATTTTTTATCAAAATCTTTTAAAATATCAGCCGTTCCATCCCAAGAACGATCATTTACCACAACTACTTCGAAGTTTGAATAATTTTGATTTAATACTCTAGGTAAATATTTAATTAAATTATCAGCTTCGTTGCGAGCACTAATAATTACACTTATAGGTTGCTCCAATCCTTCACTAATTGGCTCAACAGTAATTCTAGCTAATTTTAAATGCACGAAAAGTGTATAATAAAGCAAGGTAAAGAAACAAACAACGAAACCTGCTAAAAGACTAATCTCTAATAAATTTAATTCCACAATTGTAATATTTGAAAGGTAACAAATCTCTCATTTTTAATCTATAATGCGTATTAATGTGGATAAAAAAACGTTTTAACGCATAATGTGCAAATCTATACCTTAGAATATTATCTTTTAACTGATTAAATGAATATTCTTGCTATTTTTGTCAGATTTTTCGAAAAGGATTACATATACATATGAAATTTAATTTACAGGCAAACGACCCATTATCTAAGGCAAGGGCTGGAACAATTACAACAGCTCATGGCGAGATAAAAACACCTATATTTATGCCTGTTGGTACTGCCGGAACTGTTAAAGCAGTACACCAAAGAGAGCTTAAAGATGACATTAAAGCTCAAATTATTTTAGGAAATACTTATCATTTATATTTAAGACCAGGTTTAGATATTATTGAACCTGCTGGTGGTTTACATAAATTTATTGGCTGGGATAAACCAATTTTAACAGATAGTGGTGGCTATCAGGTTTATTCATTAAGTAAAGTTCGTAAAATTAAAGAAGAAGGTGTTACTTTTCGTTCGCACATAGATGGCTCAAAACACTTGTTTACGCCAGAATATGCAATGGATATACAGCGAACTATTGGAGCCGATATCATCATGGCATTTGATGAGTGCACACCATATCCTTGCGATTATAAATATGCAGCCAACTCTATAAACATGACACACCGTTGGTTAAAACGTTGTTGCCACCGATTTGACACTACCGATCCAAAATATGGATATGACCAAACTTTATTCCCTATTGTACAAGGCTCTGTTTACAAAGACTTAAGGGTAAAATCTGCTGAATTTATTGCTTCAATGGGGCGAGAAGGTAATGCTATTGGCGGTTTATCTGTTGGCGAACCTGCGGAAGAGATGTACGGAATGACAGAAGTAGTTTGTAATATTTTACCTGCAGACAAGCCAAGATATTTGATGGGCGTTGGAACACCAGTAAATATTCTAGAAAATATTGCTTTAGGTATAGATATGTTTGATTGCGTGATGCCAACAAGAAATGCTAGAAACGGAATGTTGTTTACCCGAAATGGAATGATTAACATTACCAATAAGAAATGGGCAAATGATTTCTCACCTATTGACGCAGAAAGCGATTTACATGCAGACCAAGTTTACTCTAAAGCATATTTAAGGCACTTAATGCATAGTAAAGAAATGTTAGGCTCGCAAATTGCTACCTTACACAATCTGCATTTTTATTTATGGTTAGTAAATGAAGCTAGAGAAAAAATAATTTCTGGAGAGTTTTACGCATGGAAAAACAAAATGGTAACGATATTAGGCACTAAATTATAAATGAAGTTTTTTAAGCAGCGTTTAAAAATAATTGATGCCTATATTATAGGCAAGTATTTGGGTACTTTTATGTACACGCTGATACTCTTTGTGGTAATTATTATCATTTTTGATTTATCTGAAAAACTGGATGACTTTTTAGAAAGCAATTTAAGTGCATGGGATATCATCACAAAATATTACGCAGGTTCTATTCCCTACTATGTAAATATGCTTTCTCCACTGATCAATTTTATTGCTGTAATTTTTTTCACAGCAAAAATGGCTGATCAAACTGAAATTGTGCCAATATTAAGTGGTGGAGTTAGTTTTAATCGTTTTTTAAGACCATACTTTATCTCTGCATTTATTATTTTCTCAGTTAATTTAATATCTAACCTTTATATTTTACCGAATACCAACCGCATTTACACTAAATTTTTAAATGAAGTAGTTAATAAGAATGATCCATATATCAAATTGAACATTCACATGAAGATAGATAGCAATACCTTCATCTTCATCAATAGTTTTGACAACAAAACAAATATTGGCTACAAATTTTCGCTAGATAAATTTAAAGGAGATGTTTTACTCAAAAAAATAAATGCTGAAACGATAGTTTGGGACTCAGTAAAAAAAGATTGGAAACTTAACAACTATTCAAGTAGAGAAGTAAATGGGCTCAAAGAAAGCATAAGTAATGTTATACTTACGAAAGATACCGTGTTAGACATGAAACCCGTAGACTTTTCTGCTTACGACAATGTTTTTGAAAGCATGACCGGAAGAGAGCTTTCTGATAAAATTAAAAAAGAACACACCAGAGGTTCGGGAATAATGAATGATTTACTTTTTGAGCAGTATAAACGCTGGTTTACGCCACTTTCTGCCTTTGTTTTAACACTTATCGGCGTGGCCCTTTCTTCTAGAAAGGTTAGAGGTGGTGTTGGCTTACCTTTAGGAATAGGTATATTTTTGAGTTTCGTTTACATTGTAATCAATCAATTTGCAAGAATGTTTTCTACCAAAGGCGGACTTCCACCTTTAGCTGCATCGCTTATTGCAACGGTTTTCTTTGGTATTTTAGGCTTATATTTACTTAGAAAAGCTCCAAAATAGGATGAGCACTATTAAATCTAACGACAACAAAAATCTCTTTATTTTACACCTTACAGTATTTGTTTGGGGCTTTACTGGTATTTTGGGTGCATTAATATCTATTGATGCGGTACAAATGGTTTGGTACAGGGTATTAATTGCGAGTATTAGTTTGTTTGTTTATTTCTTAGCGACTAAAACCAATATAAAGGTTTCTAAAAAGCAGTTTTTTCAATTCTTTTTTACAGGTAGTATAGTTGCTTTACATTGGATATTTTTTTTCCACTCTATTAAAGTAGCCAATGTTTCAGTCAGTTTAATCTGTTTATCTTCGGTAACGCTTTTTATTGCAATTTTAGAACCATTAATTAAAAAGCAAAAAATATCTAAAGGAGATATCTTTGTGGGTCTTCTCATTATTTTAGGGATTTATCTAATTTTTAAATTCGAAACAAAGTACACCACAGGGATTATATTTGGCTTATTATCAGCTGTTGCAGCAAGCTTTTTCTCTACTATAAACTCTACCTTGGTTCAAAAGAGCAACCCAAGTATAATTGGATTTTACGAATTATCTGGGGCTTTTTTCTGGATTACCATTTACAGATTGTTTGATAAAAGTTTACTTACAGAAACTTTTAACTTAAGCCCTACAGATTGGTTTTACTTAATGGTATTAGGCACAATATGCACCGCTTTAGCTTACGTAGCTGGCGTTGCTGTTATGCGTACCTTATCTGCCTTTAGAGTGGCGCTAATCACTAATCTTGAGCCTGTCTATGGTATTATTTTAGCTTTCCTTTTATTTGGTGCAAAAGAGCAAATGAGCGGTGGTTTTTATGTTGGTTCATTGCTGATCTTATCGGCTGTATTTCTTTATCCAATTTACAAAAGAAGAAGAAACAAAAGCTAACCTAATAAATTGGGTCCCACTTACTGCTAATTCATTTCGTACAAATTAAGGCAAAAAAGCCAGTGCTTTTTGCTTAATTATATCACAAAATAGCCTCAACCCCTAGGGTAGGGGAGCACTTAAAATATGCTTTATTTACCACCCTAAAAAAGCATAAAAACAACTACAAAACCCGCCCAAAAAAGACTTAAAATTAACAACTAAAATATGATAAAAACAAAGTCAATATTATTGCTAACAACTAATAGTTAACTAATCATAATCATCTTAATTATAACGAAAATTCAGTGTTAAATTCTGGTTATTTTAACACTGAATTTTTAATTAAAAAATATACAAGTTTAATAAAATGTCTTAAAATTATTATAGAAAACAAGTTAATTAGTGTACCTTAACATCATTATTTAGTAGAGATGTTAAAGCTGTTGATTTTATAAAATAAAAATAGAAAAACAGTATAATTTATAGTTAAAATCAATAAATCACAAGGTTTAAATAAAAAATATAAATAATTATAAATCAATTAATTATAAACATTTAAATAAACTTTAAAATCACTTTTAAAAGTTAAAAACAAAGACAAATAACTAATAATTTTAGCATACACATATAATGGAGTATTACATATCATTCAAAAAATTGAAAATCAATACTTTATGTTTATTAATATTAACTTTAACTTCACTTAACTGTTTTTCACAAATTTTCGACAGTGAACAGAACCCACTTAGTGTAAAATGGAGAGAAATTAATAGTCACGGTTTTAAAATCATCTACCCTACCGAGCTAGAAAAAGACGCTCAAAGAATGGCCAATACCATTGGCTTTATTTACCCTTATGTAGGTGCCAGTTTAAATCGTCAAAAAACCACCATTCCAATCGTGTTTCAAAACCGTGGAATGCTGGCAAATGGCTTTGTTCAATTGGCCCCAAAAAAGTCGCAATTTAACACCACTCCACCGCAGCAATTTGACAGTCAAGATTGGCTCAATAATTTGGCTGTTCATGAGTTAAGGCA
>JAIELS010000162.1 GCA_019752795.1 Sphingobacteriaceae bacterium | reverse complement strand
GTTCATCTTTTGTACTTAAATCTAATTCTTTCAGTATACCAGAATCATTTATAGCCGCAAATCCATAACCGACAAGCAGGGCTGGTGCAATAAATGAAACTGGTTTTAGTTTTTTTGTAGGAATTATTTTTCCAGCATACCAATTTTTATTGGTATCAATTCTCATTACAAGCATGTTATCTAAATTTTCAGAATAACCGCTTTTAGTCAAAAAAACAAATAAAAATAAAACCAAATTAAACTTCTGCATCTCTTAAAACTGCTACGTTACATTGAATAAAACTAAGCAAAACATAATTAAAAAACTGGTGATAAACTGAAATATAAAATTTAAAAGCAATCGCTTTGTTTATAAACAATCCAGATATAAATTATATTTATTCTTTTTCCGTGACTATTATTTTTATCAAAAAAGTTATTTTTACATTGTGAAAAAATATATTTCTATATTATTTTTATCAATTACCATATTTTGTACCAATTCTGAGTTTTTAGAATTGGCTAAATTACCTGTGTTAATAGAGCATTTTAATGAACATCAGCAATGGGATTCTGAAATTTCATTTTTAGGATTTATGTACATGCACTATTTAGAAGAAACCAATAAATACGGAGATTATGCAAAAGATATGCAAATGCCTTTTAAAATGCACGATCATTCTTTTGCTTCTATTATGGGGTTTTTAGTCCCCCCTATTAATTACGCTATCACTTCAAAAGGAGTTGCACAAATTAATGAGCAAAAACAAATAACTAATTCTTCTGCTTATTCTTCTCAATATCTTACTTCAATATGGCAGCCCCCAAAATCTTGCTAATTTTTTTTTAATTGAAGAACCTTTCGAATTAATTTTATTATTCATGAATTAATATATCCTATTTGGCATATTATATTTTGTGTTTATAATAAATAAAAGTGATCTTCAAAATTATTGTACATTTCAACCGCTTTTCAGCCATTTGATGTGCTGATTAACAAGATTAAATAATTATGCTTACTAAAATCATTGAGTTTTCTGTAAAGAATAAACTCATTATAAGCCTTTGGGTATTAGCTCTCATCGGAATTGGTATTTACCAGGCTACTAAACTGCCTATTGATGCTGTACCAGACATCACTAATAATCAAGTACAAGTAATTACCATTGCTCCATCTTTTGGGGCAACCGACATCGAAAGATTGGTAACCTTTCCGATAGAACAAGCCAATAGCAACATATCAGGCACTAAAGAGATACGGAGTTTTTCCCGCTTCGGGCTTTCTTTAGTTACCATTGTTTTTGAAGACAATGTAGATATCTATTGGGCTAGGCAACAGGTTGCGGAACGACTGCAACAAGTACAAAGTCAAATTCCCCAAGGGATTGGCACACCAGAATTAGGCCCCATCTCAACGGGTTTAGGGGAAATCTACCAATATGTTGTTAGGCCATTAAAAGGCTATGAAAAAAAATACGACATTACCGAACTACGAACCATTCAAGATTGGATAGTTCGCAGACAGTTATTGGGCGTAAAAGGAGTAGCAGAAGTAAGTAGTTTTGGAGGCAAACTTAAACAATATGAAATAGCCGTTAACCCAGATAAGCTAAATTCTTTTGGTATTTCAATAAATGATGTATTTTCTGCTTTAGAAAATAACAACCAAAACACAGGTGGTGCTTATATAGAAAAAGGACCTACTGTTTTATACATCCGAAGTGAAGGTTTAATTGGAAATAAAGAAGATTTAGAAAATATTTCTATTGTTAGCAAAACCAATAACACTCCCCTATTAATTAGAGACATTGCAGAGGTGCAAATGGGTTATGCTACTCGTTATGGCGCAATTACTTACAATGATGAAGGAGAAGTTTCTGGTGCTATCGTAATGATGCTTAAAGGAGGAAACAGTAGTGAAGTTATTAAAAATGTAAAAGAAAGAATTGCGCAAATTCAAAAAACATTACCCGAAGGCGTGGTAATTGAACCATTTTTAGATCGTACAAAAATGGTTGACAATGCTATTGGTACTGTGGAACGCAATTTAATGGAGGGGGCCCTAATTGTAGTATTTGTATTAGTACTTTTTCTTGGAAACTTTAGGGCAGGATTATTGGTTGCCTCAGTAATTCCTCTAGCATTATTATTTGCCATTTGTATGATGAACTTATTTGGCGTAAGTGGTAACTTAATGAGTTTAGGTGCGCTAGATTTCGGATTGATTATAGATGGAGCCGTCATTATCGTAGAATCGGTCATGCACCAGATTTATCACAACTCAAAGTTTAGGCAAATTACTAATTTATCTAAAAAAGAAATGGATAATACAGTAGTTAGTGCAGCCAGTAAAATGATGAATAGTGCCGTTTTCGGACAAATTATCATTCTTGTTGTTTATTTACCTATCCTTACCTTACAGGGCATTGAAGGCAAAATGTTTAAACCCATGGCAGAAACAGTGGCCTTTGCTTTATTGGGTGCATTCTTACTTTCGCTTACTTATATCCCTATGATGAGCGCCTTGGTATTAAGCAAAAAAGTAAGTCTAAAACAAAATTTTTCTGATCGCCTAATGGTAAAAGTACAAAATGCATATCGTTGGTCTATTTTAAAAGTGTTGCGCATTCAAAAAACAGTTTTTGCCATTGTTTTACTGCTTTTTGCCACAGCAATTTTAATCCTAGCTAATATGGGAGGTGAATTTATCCCATCTTTAGAAGAAGGGGATTTTGCCGTAGACACTAGAGTGCTAACAGGAAGCAATTTAAACACCACCATTGAAAGCACTAAGCAAGCTGCGCATCTTTTAAAAACACAGTTTCCAGAAGTTATAAAAATAGTAACTAAAATTGGAAGCGGCGAGGTTCCTACCGACCCGATGCCAATGGATGCCAGTGATATGATGGTTATTTTAAAGGATAAAAGTGAATGGACGTCTGCCAAAACATTTCCAGAACTTTCTGAAAAAATGAGTAAAGCGCTAGAAGATATTCCGGGTATTACAGTTGGATTCCAGTTTCCTGTACAAATGCGTTTTAATGAATTGATGACCGGAGCAAGACAAGATGTCGTGTTGAAAATTTTTGGAGATGATTTAGACTCTTTAGCTGCTACAGCAAGCAAAATAGGTAAAGTTATCAATACAGTTGAAGGCGCACAAGATTTATATATAGAGCCTGTTACTGGATTACCACAAGTAATTATCGATTATAAACGTCCAGTTATTGCGCAATACCGCTTAACAATTTCAGACATCAACAAAGTAATAAATGCTGCATTTGCCGGACAAAGTGCTGGTTTGGTATTTGAAGGGGAAAAACGTTTTGATTTAGTTGTTAGGTTGAAAGCTGATGGAAGAAAAAATTTAGAAGATATTCAACAGCTCCTAATTCCAACTCCATCTGGGCACCAGATACCTCTTTCTCAGTTAGCAGATGTACAAATTAAAGATGGGCCAAACCAAATACAAAGAGAAAATGCCAGACGAAGAATCGTAGTTGGGTTTAACGTAAAAAATCGTGATGTACAAAGTATTGTAAATGAACTACAAGAAAAAGTAGATCAAAAAATAAAACTTCCTATCGGCTATTTAATCACCTACGGTGGCTCTTTTGAAAATTTAAATCACGCTAAAACCAGACTAATGATTGCTGTCCCTATTTCACTTTTATTGATATTTTTATTACTGTTTTTTGCATTTAAATCGGTTAAAGAAAGTCTTTTAATCTATACAGCTATTCCATTATCAATTATTGGCGGCGTGTTCTTACTCGCTTTTAGAGGAATGCCATTTAGTATTAGTGCAGGCGTTGGTTTTATTGCGTTATTCGGTGTAGCCGTTTTAAATGGAATTGTATTAATAGCCGAGTTTAATAGATTGAAAAAAGCAGGTTTCACTAATCTAGTCAGTATTGTAGTTTATGGAAGTTTAACCCGTTTACGTCCAGTATTAATGACTGCTGCAGTAGCTTCTTTAGGTTTTTTACCTATGGCATTAAGTAATGGAGCAGGCGCTGAAGTTCAACGTCCCTTAGCAACTGTTGTTATTGGAGGATTAATTATTGCTACTTTTTTAACCTTATTTATTTTGCCATTATTGTTTATATTTTTCGAAAAAGGTGGTAAAATGAAAGGAATAGGCAAAAAAACTATCATCACTACTATTATTTGTCTTTCATTTATGGTAAATGTGAAAGCGCAAACTCCTATTACTATTGAACAAGCAATTGATAAAGCAATATCGCAAAACAAACAGCTTAGTACAGAAAAATTAAGAGCGATGTATGCAAAAACCATGATTAAAGCTTCAGCAGATATTCCTCAAACAAATGTTACAGCAGATTATGGTCAAATTAATGGTGCTACAAATGACACTCGATTCAGCATTTCACAAAACATCGCTTTTCCGACAGTTTATAAAAGACAAAAACAGCTTTTTACAGAAGAATGGAAACAAAGTGTGCTTAATGTTGTAAAAAAAGAATATGAATTGAAAAAAATGGTTACTGAGGTCTATTATAGCATGTTGTATTGGCAAAAAAAGGAAGTACTATTAAAAAAAGCAGATACACTTTATGCTAATTTTTACAATAGAGCCTCACTGCGTTTACAAAAAGGGGAAAGCAATATTTTAGAAAAAACAACCACTGAAAGTCAAAAAGCGGGCATCAGCATTCAGCTAAGAAAAGTACAACAAGAATTAAATACAGCAGGTTTACAATTACAATTATTGCTTAACACCGATACGCTATATAGCCCTATTGCAGATACAAATCCTTTACAAATCTCCTTATCAACTAGCGATATGGCGAAAAACCCTGTATTACAGCTAATGGAACAACAGCAAACTATTGCCAATCAGCAAATTAAATTAGAACAAGCTAAGTTAATACCTGGTTTAATGCTTGGCTATAACAACAATAGTTTTAATGGTTTAGGAGCAGATAATAAAATTTACACCAGTAGCAACCGTTTCCATTCCGTTCAATTTGGTTTACTTATTCCAATTTTTGCACAAGGACAGAAAGCAAAAATTAGTGCTTCAAAAATTGCAGTAGATATTGCGCAAAGTAATTTTCAAGACATCAATGCCAATTTACAAAACCAACACAAAAAGCTATTAGCAGATTGGAAAAGCAACCTTGAAACTGTTCAATACTATGAAAATACAGGGTTAAAAAATGCCAATATCATAACTGAAACAGCAAAAAAGCAATTTATGAATGGAGAAATCAATTACTTAGATTTTGTGATGTTGATTAACCAATCCATCGAAATTCAAAATAATTACATCGATGCTGTAAAATTGCTAAATGACAATATTATTCAAATTAATTACCTTACTATAAATTAATCATGGTTTTAATTCATATCCAAAAAAACGGGTTTAAAACCCTCATCAACTTAAAAACTGTGTTTGCTATTTGCGCAATATTATTATTTGCTCAATGCCAAAACAAACCTGAAGAAAAGGTTAAACCAGTTACAGAAACCGAAGAAGATACGGTTTCGCTTACAGCTGCGCAGTTGAAAAATGCACCTATAGAAACGGTAATGCTTTCTGAAAAAAACATAGGTACAGTTTTAAAATTAAATGGTAAAATAGATGTTCCCCCTCAGAGTTTAGTATCTGTAAGTGTTCCTCTAGGTGGTTACCTTAAAACTTCAAAATTATTGCCTGGAACGCATGTAAATAAAGGCGAAATTATTGCGGTAATGGAAGATCCGCAATACATTAAACTACAACAAGACTATTTACAAGCAAAGTCTAAATTACAATTTGCAGAGTTAGATTATAAAAGACAACGTGAGTTAAACGAAAGTCAGGCTAGTAGCGAAAAGGTAATGCAACAAGCACAAGCTGAAATGAATAACCAACGTATTACAATGAACGCACTTGCGCAACAACTTCGTTTAATTAATATTAACCCAAATCAATTAAATGAAAATACAATTAGTAAAAGTGTGCCTGTACGCAGTCAGATTAATGGTTATGTGAGTAAAGTAAATGTGAATATCGGTAAATACGTAAATCCAGCAGATGTTTTATTTGAGCTCATTGATCCAACGGATATTCATTTAAATTTAACTGTATATGAAAAGGATATTAGCAAATTAGCCATCGGTCAAAAACTATTTGCCTATAGCAACGCCGAACCTAATAAAAAATACGAAGGAGAAATCTTATTAATCAGTAAAGACATCAGTAATGATGGTTTTGCAGAAGTACACTGTCATTTTGAGCAATACGATAAAAGTCTTTTACCTGGAACGTATATGAATGCGATACTGGAAACTAAAACCACATTATCTTATGCATTGCCTGAGGAAAGTATTGTGAGCTTTGAAGGGAAAGATTATGTATTTGTAGAGCTTAAAAAGCAAAATTATAAAATGATGCCAGTAACTACTGCAGAAAAAGAAAATGGTTTTGTACAAATTATAAACCATAGCGATTTTACGGGCAAAAATATCGTTACCAAAAATGCCTACACGCTTTTAATGAAATTAAAAAATATGGCTGAAGAAGATTAAAAAAATCAGGATGGATGATTCTAAAATAGTAATCATCCATCTTTTTTATGCTTAAGCTAAATTGTTTGCCGCTTGAATTGTCTTAGTCAATGCGTCGATTAAAGCGTCTTTATATTTATTAAAATTAACCTCAGGAATTTCATCTTCTTCAGCTAATTTAAGGTTTCTTTTACATGCTTTAACTTCTTGCAATTCATTCAAATAAAGATCATTAAAAGCATCCGGCTCTTTATTTTTTAATATCCTTGCTGTATGAGAGTATTGTTCGTAGATGTCTGTAATGA
>JAIELS010000098.1 GCA_019752795.1 Sphingobacteriaceae bacterium | reverse complement strand
AGTATTTTTTTCATATTATGAAGATATAAAGTTTTTCGATTAAAATTACATAGTAAAAATAGATTTTTTTACAAAAAAAACCTCATCAAATTTATGATGAGGTTTTTGTGGAGAATATCGGAATCGAACCGATCACCTCTTCACTGCCAGCGAAGCGCTCTAGCCAAATGAGCTAATCCCCCAGTATTCTAAATAACATTATTAATCCAACTCACCAATCATCCCTTTCAAGCCCGAGCGAAGCGCTCTAGCCAAATGAGCTAATCCCCCTATTATAAAAATTAGCTTCCCTATTAACTTTAAGAAAGCTAATTCTTAGCTAAAGCACAAAAGTAATTAAAACTTCAATGCTCACAAACTTATTTACATTTAGTTAAAAAGCTCAATAATAATTAACCTATTTCTTTTCTGTAGACAAAGAATAAGGAAATGAACTTTCTTTGATGCCTCTTGTTTTATTCGGAACTGCAGACATACCAAAATCTAAAGTAGCTCCTTTTTGTAGGTCTAAATGGTTTAGCCAATTTTGATCATAATTAACACCATTAACTTTTAACGAATTTACATATCGATTATTAGCGCTATTAGTGGGTGCATTGATCACCACTTTTTTACCGTTTTCTAAACTTAAAGTTACTTTTTTAAACAATGGTGCCCCAATTACATATTGGTTTACTGCAGGTGTTACAGGGTAAAAACCCATTGCCGAAAAAATATACCATGCAGAGGTTTGTCCATTATCTTCGTCTCCACAATACCCATCTGGTGTTGCAGCATACATTCTATTCATCGTTTCGCGAACCCAATATTGAGATTTCCAAGGTGCTCCACCATAAGTATATAAATAAATCATGTGCTGTATCGGTTGATTTCCATGAGCATATTGACCCATATTAGCAATTTGCATTTCTCGAATTTCATGAATTACGCCACCATAAGCACTTTCATCAAAAACTGGTGGCATCGTAAATACTGAATCCAATTTTTCGACAAATTTTTGATGGCCACCCATTAATTTAGCTAAACCATCAACATCTTGAAAAACAGACCAAGTGTAATGCCAACTATTTCCTTCAGTAAATGCCCCGCCCCATTTAAAAGGACTAAATGGACTTTGGAAAGTACCATCTTGATTTTTACCACGCATTAATCCAGAAGAAGGATCGAACAAATTTTTATAATTCATTGCTCTTTTTTTGTAAATATCAATTTCTGATGCAGGCTTATTTAATGCTCTACCTAATTGATAAATTGCAAAATCATCATAAGCATACTCTAACGTTTTAGCCGCATTTTCGTTCACTTTCACATCAAAAGGAACATAACCCAATTCGTTGTAATACTTTACACCAGAACGACCAACCGCTTCCATAGGCCCTTCGTTATTAGCACCATGTTTTACTGCTTCCCATAACTTCTCAATATCATAACCTCTTAAACCTTTAATATAAGCATCTGCTACCACAGAGGCTGAATTGTTACCAATCATGATATTGGCATAACCTGGACTACTCCATTCTGGCAAAAAGCCACCTTCTTTGTAATCATTAATCAGCCCCTCTTGCATCTCTTTGTTTATTGATGGATAAACTAAATTTAAGAAAGGATATAATGCTCTAAAAGTATCCCAAAAACCTGTACCAGCAAACATATAACCAGGTAAAACTTGACCATTATATGGGCTCCAATGCACAATTTTATTATTTGCATCTAGTTCATATAATTTATTAGGAAAAAATAATGTCCGGTATAAACAAGAATAAAAAGTACGTGCCTGATCTATAGTACCACCTTCAATGGCTATTTTACCAAGCATTTTATTCCAAACTGTTTTTGCCTTTGCTTTCGTTACCTCAAAACTATCATTAGCTAATTCTCTTTTCAAGTTTAACTCAGCTTGCTCAAAACTAATAAATGAAGATGCTGTTTTGGCTATTACTTGCTCTCCTTTTTCGGTTTTAAATCCAATTACTGCTCCTGTATGATCGCTGGTCAATTCTAATTCTTCATTATTTAAAGTTTTACCACTCCAGGTTTTAGCCAAAGTAAAGTCTTTATTAAAATAAATAACAAAATAATTTTTAAAGTTTTTTGGCAGGGGGCCACGAGCATATTTACTAGTGTAACCTATAATTTTTCTTTCTTTAGGAAAAATTTTAATGTAAGAACCCTTATTCTGTGCATCAACAACTACAAAAGCGCTATCTGTTTTAGGAAAAGTAAAACGAAATTGTGCCGCTCTTTCTGTTGGTGTCAATTCTGTAGTTACATTATGATCTGCTAAGTAAACACTATAATAATAAGGCTTAGATATCTCAGATTTATGGCTAAACCAACTTGCACGATCATCGTCGCTAAATTTTAGCTTACCAGTTACCGGCATAATTGCAAAAGCACCATAATCGTTCATCCATGGAGATGGTTGATGTGTTTGTTTGAAGCCACGCATTTTATCTGCATCATAAGTATACGCCCAACCGTCGCCCATTTTACCTGTCTGTGGTGTCCACATATTCATACCCCAAGGCACACCAATTGCTGGATAAGTATTTCCATTAGATAAGCTTGGTTTAGATTGGGTTCCCATTAGCGGATTTACCAATTCAACAGGATCTGTAATGATACCCATTTGTTGTGCGGATAAGCCAAATCCTGTAAAAATTAAAGCCGCAGTTAATAGTTTCTTAATCATTATTTTTTTATTGAGATAGAGAATAGTTTAGTTACGATTATGTTCCAGGGTTAGCCGCATAGGTAGCCCAAAGTTCATCTATTGTTTTTCCGGTAATATCTTGCCAAATGGCATCTTTATAAGTATGCGTACGCATTGCATTATCCAATTTAACAACAATGCCAGCATTACTTTTTTCTAAATAGTTTAAAAAACGAGCAGTAATTCTATACGCATTTGTATAATTATGTTCAGGTTTAAATGGTGTTAAAGACCAATTGGCACCAGCATTATCTACACCATATTTGTATCTAACATAATCTGCAATACCCTCTGTTAACCAACCAGGACCGCCACCTCTACCATAGTTTTGCACAACATGCATTACTTCGTGTGTCACTACGTCAATATCGCCAGGGTGTTTCTTAAACCAATCTGGATTATAAACAATTTTCCCCCCACCAGTTGCAGCAACACCTTTGTATGAAGTATCTATGCTAAAAGTTACTTCTTTAGCTGTGTTTTTATTAAAATCTTTAGCCAATACTGGATAAACCTTGAAGAACGTTTCTACCATTCGCTTTTTTAATGCTGGATCAAACGATGCATCGTTATTAAGAAAATTTAAAGTGTAACCTTTTGATTTAATAATTTCACTTTCTTGAGCTTTTGCAATTCCAATTACTAAACATAAAAAGATGGAAATCATTATTTTATTCATCATATTATTTTATTTAAATTAATTCCTTAAAAAATTAACTATTAATTTTGCTGTTCGTTCCGAAGCACCAGCGGTACCCATCATTGTATTTAGCTCATCATAATCGGCTAACATTTTATTCCTCTCTACCCCTTCAACAATATCACTTAAACTAGCTGCGATTTTTTCAGTATTACAATCTTCTTGAATTAACTCCGTAACTACTTTTCTATCCATAATTAAATTTACTAAAGATATAAATCTAATTTTAATCACCATACGAGCAATGCCAACCGAAATAGCACCTCCACGATACAATACCACTTGTGGAACTTTAAACAATGCGGTCTCTAATGTTGCCGTTCCAGATGCTACTAAAGCTGCGTGTGCGTTTTGCAATAAATTATAGGTTTGAGAGAATACTAATTTCACTTTTTTATCGCCAATAAATTGGTAGTAATATTCTGGCGAAAATGTTGGTGCCGCAGCAATTACAAACTGATATGTTGGAAATTTTTCAGTTATTGTCAACATATCTGGCAGCAAGCGTTCTATTTCTTGCTTTCTACTTCCCGGTAAAAGGGCAATTATTTTCTGATCTCCTAACTCTAGCTTATTTTGAAAATTTAAATCGGGTGTAAAATTTGCTTTTTCATCTAACAAAGGATTACCGACATAATGAACATCCATTCCCCATTTTTTATAAAAATCTACTTCAAATGGCAAAATGCAATACATTTGATCTACATCTCTCTTTATTTTTAAAACCCGTTTTTGGTTCCAAGCCCAAATTTTTGGAGAAATATAGTAACAAACTTTTATACCCTGTTTTTTCGCAAACTCAGCTATTTTTAAGTTAAAACCAGGAAAATCTATCAACACTAAGGTATCTGGCTGATAAGCTAAAATATCGGCTTTACAGGCTTTCATGTTTCTTAAAATAGTGCGCAAATTCATCACTACTTCGGTAAAACCCATAAATGCCATATCTGCATAATGTTTCACCAAACGCCCGCCTTCAGCTTTCATTTTATCTCCACCAAAATACCTAAAATCTGCATCTTGATCTTCAGTTTTTAAAGCCTTCATTAAATTGGCACCATGCAAATCTCCAGAAGCTTCTCCGGCAACTAAATAGTATTTCATTTTCTATATCAAGTATTTAGTATCAAGGTAATTTCTATTAATATACTTTGTAAAAGAAAAAAGTAAAGGCCCACAAAAAAGTAATACTTATAATCCCTCTGGCAATATTATCTTTATTTTGTTTAAAACAATAGTTCATCAAAATTGCATTAATAGCAATACAGCCAATTAATAATAAATCTAATTCTTTAAAAGCCGCAACTTTTAACATCAAGAATTTCACCAAGATTAATGGCAATAAAGGAATGAAAAAGCCAATGGCAATTCCATTCCAAACGGTATCTTTTATGGCATTAATCTTTTCTTTCATTTTATCCTAAACCAATTCCATCTGGACCAGAAGATTTCTTAACAGCTGAAGCTTGTTCGGTCTCTCCAAAATTCCAAGTATTTAAAATTGGTATGGCGTGGTGAGCAGTTAAATCAAACTGAACTGGAACAACCGAAACATAACCGTGTTCTAAAGCCCAAACATCGGTATCCTCTCCTTTATCGTAGTTTTCGAAAACACCTGTTAGCCAATAATAAGGGCGTTGATAAGGATCTGTTCTTTTGTCAAATTCTTCAGCCCATTTTGCATTGGCTTGTCTACAAATCTTAATTCCCTTTAAATCTGCTCCTTTCGGGAAATTCACGTTCAATAGAGTGGCTTCTGGCAAGCCATGAGAAAGCACTTGCAGGGCAATTGTTTTAACATACTCTTTACAATGACTAAAATCTGCATCTTGTCCAAAATCATCTAAAGAAAACCCGATAGAAGGAATTTTTTCAATTGCTCCTTCTACCGCAGCAGACATGGTACCAGAATAAATTACATTAATAGAGTTATTCAAACCATGATTAATTCCAGAAACACACAAATCTGGCTTTTTGCCTTTAAAAACGATATTAACTGCCAGTTTTACACAATCTACCGGCGTTCCAGAACATTTATACATCTCTACACCTGGATATAAATCTACTTTATCAAATCGTAATGGTTTACCAATAGTAATTGCATGTCCCATTCCAGATTGAGGGCCATCAGGCGCTACCACAACCACGTTTCCAATCTCTTGCATTACTTCTATTAAATTTTTAATGCCTGGCGCTGTAATACCGTCATCATTAACAACTAAAATTGTTGGTTTTTTATCCTTACTCATTTGGTAAAATTACAAGAATTATTTTACGGATTATAGTCTAGAGAGTGATATGATAATTTTAAGTATTTTTTTTATTGATTTGCCCTCTTATCCACTTATATTTGATTATAACTTATCTTAAAATGAAACCATCGTGAGCATACCTACCCCAAACCGAAATGAATATGCTCATGATAGCTTCATCACCTTTAAAAAACAAATTATATTACTAATGAAAACAAAATTGATATTATTTGTCTGTTTATTACTAACAGGCTCGAGTTTAATGGCACAATCCAATTACCAATGGAAAACAGTCACAGCAAATGGTTACACTTATAAATATGTAACAAACGACCCCTCTAAATCACGTTTTTATACTTTAAAAAACGGATTAACTGTAATTCTTTCACCAAACACTGAAAAACCAAACATTGAATTTCGCATGAGCATTAGAGCTGGTAGTAATACTGACCCTAAAAATGCAACAGGTTTAGCGCACTATTTAGAACACCTTTTATTTAAAGGAACAGATAAATTTGGTACCGCAAATTGGGCAAAAGAAAAACCATATTTAGATAAAATCGATGCGCTTTACGAAAAGTACAACAAAACAACTGATCCAGTACTTCGTAAAGAAATTTATAAGGAAATAGATAAAACTTCTGGCGAAGCGTCTAACTTCTCTATCGCAAATGAATACGATAAAATGATTGCTGGTATTGGAGGCAATTCTTCTAATGCGCATACTTGGTATGAAGAAACAGTATATAACGAAGGTTTTCCTTCAAATTCTGTAGATAAATTTTTGGCATTACAAGGAGAACGCTTCCGTAAACCAATTTTCCGTATTTTCCATACAGAGCTAGAAGCTGTTTATGAAGAGAAAAACCGTGGTTTAGATAATGACGGTAATAAACTAGATGAAGCGATGATGGAATTGTTATTTCCAACGCACAACTATGGTCAGCAAACCACCATCGGCACAATTGAACATTTGAAAAATCCGTCTTTAGTAGAAATTAGAAATTACTACAACAAATATTATGTACCAAATAATATGGCGGCAATTTTTACTGGAGATTTCAATCCCGACGAAATGATTAAAAAGATTGATAAAACCTTTGCTTACATGGTTGCAAAACCTGTAGCGCTTTACAATCCTGCTCCAGAAAAACCATTAACAAAAATTCACCAAGTTG
>JAIELS010000072.1 GCA_019752795.1 Sphingobacteriaceae bacterium | reverse complement strand
ATAGTAAAAATGCTTCAATAGCATCATTGGTTCATTGCTATTTACATCCTGTCCAAAGAACTAATGAACTGCTAAGCTAAATGAACTAATTTAGTTTCTCATGTTGATAAATTGCAAAGGCTGACCAAAATCTTCTCCTCTACACAATGAAATAACTTTTTGTAAATCATCAATATTTTTACTTTGTACTCTCACTTGATCATCCATCATAGATGCTTGAACTTTAAGCTTACTGTCTTTAATTTTAGCTACTATTTTTTTTGCAGTTTCTTTGTCAATGCCTTCTTTAATATTGATTTCTTTTCTAATCATATTTCCAGAAGCAACAAATTCTTTTCCAAAATCCAAACTATTTGGGTCTAAGCTTTGTTTCATCATACGAGAGATAATTGAATCGGTAATTGCTTTTAAGCGCATATCATCTTCAGTTAGAATAGTAATAGCATTAGTTTTCTTATCTAATTCTATCGTACTTTTAGAACCATTAAAGTCATAACGGTTTAAAATCTCTTTTTTTGCATTGTTAATGGCATTATCTAATGTTTGCGCATCTACTTTGCTAACGATATCGAAAGTTGGCATGATTATAAGGTTAAGTAAAAAAAAATGAATAGATTTAAGTAAATATATATTTCACTACAAAAAACGCTAAAAAATATATGAAAACCAATAAAAGTAAGCCACAGAAAAAAAGTGTTAGTAAATCAGCTAAAAAACAACTTGAAAAAAGTTTAACAGAAAGATTTTTAGATACGGTTAAAAGCCTTGGTCATAATGCAGAGTTAATTGCTGATGATGTTGCAAAATTGAGTAAGGAAGCTGCAAAAAAATTATCTAAAAAATTTAAGCAGGTAAAAACTGCAGTTGAGCATAAGATCGAAGATGTTTCTAAAACTAAAAAGCCTGTAGCTAAAAAAGTTAAATTGGCTAAAAAAGATGCTTCTAAATTGATGAAAAAAGTAGATAAATCACTTACTAAGGTTGTAAAGAAAGCCATTAAACAACCTAAACCCGTTGCCACAAGTGTTAAAGTTGAGCCTATTGCCGTGAAAAAAGCTGTAACAGCAGTAAAAAAGCCGATTCAAAAAGTAGCAGCTAAAACGACTGAAGTTGCTAAAAATGCTACTGATGAAGTTGCTAAAACTACAAGTACAGCAAAAAAGGTAGTTGTAAAAGCGCTAGATGAGCAAAAGACTGTTAAAAAGGCTCCGGTTAAAAAAGTAGCAATTAAAAAACCTACCAGCTCTACAAAGTAAAAAAATAGCATTTGGCAGTCGAATTTATTGATAATTAACATTAAATTAACTTTAAAATATGCAGATTTGAAAATCCTCCTTTTGGAGGATTTTTTTGATTGAAAGATATGGCTAAGAATAAATTTCCATTTTTAAACAGAGAAATAAGTTGGTTGTATTTTAATGAGCGTGTTTTGCAGGAAGCCGCAGATGAGACTGTTCCACTAATTGAGCGAATTAAGTTTTTATCTATTTTTTCTTCAAATTTAGAAGAGTTTTATCGGGTTAGAGTTGCCACGATTAGCCGTTTAGCAAACTTAAATGATAAAGCAAAAGAGCTTTTGGGTTTTAACCCTAAAAAAGTACTAAATGAAATCAAAAATATTGTAGTTAAACACGAACGTAAATTCGAAAATCTTTTTCAAGATATTTTAATTAAAGGCTTAGGTCAAAACAAAATATTTATTTTAAATGATTCTCAACTAAATGTAGCTAGAGGTGAATTTGTAAGAAACCATTTTAGGGATAAAATTTTATCAAACTTAGTTCCTATCATGATAGATTTAGATCAGCCTTTTCCAGAGTTAAAAGATAGGAGGCTTTATTTTTTTGTTCGTTTAACAAAAATAAGTGCTAAAAAAAGTGAAAAATATGCGTTAATAGAATTACCTTTTAATTTGCCACGTTTTTTAGTGCTTCCGGAAACTAATGGGTTAAAATTTATTATTCTGGTAGAAGACATTATTAAATATTGTTTAGATGATATTTTTTATGTTTTTAGTTATGATGATATCGAAGCATTTTCTATTCAATTAACTAGAGATGCGGAATTAGATATTGACAAAAATATAAGTGATAAGTTTATTGAAGATTTGAAAACAAGTTTAGATAAACGTAAAAAAGGAAAGCCAATGCGTTTGCTTTATGATACGCAAATGCCTTTTGAAATGCTAAGTGTGTTGGTTACTAAAATGAAAATTGAAGCTGAGGGTTTAATCCCAGGTAATCGTTATCACCGTTTTGGTGATTTTATCACTTTCCCTAATGTTGGAGGCAAAGAACTTGAATATACGCCTAATGTGCCTTTAAAAGTACAAGGATTACATAGAACTGAAAGTATTTTTAATAAAATTGCTGATAAAGATTACTTGGTAAACTTGCCTTATCAATCTTACGATTATATTATTTTGTTTTTGCGTGAGGCAGCAATTGATCCAAAAGTAACAGAGATTAATATTACGCTTTATCGTGTAGCAGAAAATAGTAAAGTAATTAATGCTTTAATTAATGCCGCTAAAAATGGTAAAAAAGTCAATTGCTTAGTCGAGTTAAAAGCAAGGTTTGATGAAGAAGCGAATATTTTCTGGACAAACAGATTAATGGAAGAGGGCGTAAATGTAAATTATGGTTTAACAGACTATAAGGTTCACTCTAAAATTTGTTTGGTTAAGCGAATAGAAAAAGGAAGAAATGTTTATTACGCTAATCTTGCTACTGGAAATTATAATGAGAAAACTGCTAACATTTATTGTGATCACAGTATTTTCACTTCAAATAAAGAAATCACATCAGATTTATTGAAACTTTTCAATGCGCTAAATAAACGAACTGTTGCCAAGGGTTTTAAACATTTAATCGTTTCGCCCTTAGAATCTAGAAATAAAATGTATAAGTTAATTAACCGTGAAATTAGTATTGCTAAGACTGGTAAGCCTGCTTATATGATTTTAAAAGTAAATAGTTTGGCAGACGAGGGCATTGTTGGTAAACTGTATGAGGCGAGCAATGCAGGCGTAAAAATTAGGTTAATTGTACGTGGAATTTGCTGTTTAATACCTGGAGTGCCAGGATTTAGTGAAAACATTAAGGTAATTAGTATTATTGACAAATTTTTAGAACATGCTAGGGTATTTATTTTTGGTAACAATGGTAAAGAAGAGATGTTTCTTTCTTCTGCAGATTTAATGACACGTAATTTTGAACATAGAGTAGAAGTTGGTTTCCCGGTTTTAGATAATGACGTGCGCCAAGAGATTAAAGATATTATTGATTTCCAATTACAAGATAATGTGAAGGCTAGAGATATTACCAAGTTGCATAATAATAAATACCATAAAAATAGATTAAGTACAAAAGTTAGAGCTCAAGTACAAACTTATAATTACCTTAAAACCAAACATCAATAAAGATGAGATATGCTGCTATAGATGTAGGCTCAAATGCCGTTCGCTTGTTAATTGCGGATATTTCACAAAGTGAAAAAGGAAAATACGGATTTAAAAAGAATACTTTGGTACGTGTGCCATTGCGTTTAGGCGATGATGCTTTTTTAGATCATAAACTTTCTCCAAAAAAGATTGATGATTTGATTAAAACAATGATTGCTTTTAAAAATTTGATGGATGTGTATCACGTTACTGAATATTTGGCTTGTGCTACCTCCGCAATGCGTGAAGCAGTTAATGGGGAAGAAGTAATTAAGAAAATTAAGAAATTGGCAAATATTGATTTAGAAATTATTGAGGGAGAGCGTGAAGCAAATATTATTTATGCCAACCATATCGAAGAGAATTTAGCCCCTAACAAGAGTTATTTATATATAGATGTTGGTGGTGGTAGTACTGAACTTTCTGTTTTTATAAATCAAAAACTTTTTGCTTCTAAATCTTTTAACATTGGTACCATCCGGATTTTAGATAACCAAGACAAACAAGAAACTTGGGATGAAATGCGTGATTGGATTAAAACATCTACTAAAGGATTAAAAGAACTAGCAGGAATTGGAACGGGTGGTAACATCAACAAGTTGTTTCGAATGTCTGGAGAAAAGGAAGGTATGCCATTAAGCTTTACCAAATTAAATTCTTTGTACAACGAGCTAAATTCCTATTCATTAAAAGAAAGAATTACAGTAATGAAGTTGAACCAAGATAGGGCAGATGTAATTATACCTGCTTGCGAAATATATCTTACTTTAATGAAATGGGCGAGTGTTAAACAGATTTATGTACCAAAAGTAGGTATGGTTGATGGTATTATTAATTTACTAATTGAGGAAAATTTTAGCTAGCATTTGTCATGCTGAATTTATTTCAGCATCTGCAGTGTATGACAGACCCTGAAATAAATTCAGGGTGACACCCTTAATAACCAACTATAGTTCTAAAAGTTAAATTAACTCTAGCTTTTTGAATTGTTTTAGTGGGTGGTAAACGATGTAACCAATGGGTTTGTGTTTCATCTTTCATTACGAGTAAACTTCCATTTTCTAAAATTAATGAAACCGTTTCCTTACTTTTTTTATGTTTAAAAGCAAATTTTCGCTCTGCACCAAAACTTAAAGAAGCAATTGCTCCATTTTTCTTTAAATCAGTTTCGCCATCGCTGTGCCAAGCCATGCCTTCTTCACCATTATGATAGAGGTTTAATAAACAAGAATTATAAGTTTCGCCAGACTTTTCTTCACATAAAGCTTTGAGCTCTAATAATTCTTTAGTCCAGCTTAAAGCTAGTTTTGTGGTGTTAGAATAAGTGTATTCAAATGGTTTGTCTCCATACCAGGCTACTTTTCTTTTTGTAATTATTCGTTTTCCGAATATAACAGCTTCATCATTTTTCCATTCAATATATTCTAATAAACAATTGTAATAAAAACTAGCTTTATCATGTGGTAAAATAGGACCGTAATAATTTACAGTCCCATCTTGTGGAAGCCAATTTTTGTTTCTTATTGCTGTATTATCAAATAAATCCATTGAATAGAATGATTTAGAGACTAAGTTTTTACTTTAAAAGACTTGTAGCAGCCTGATCAACAAACCAAGTTAGTTTTCCATCAGTAGGGTTAATTAGTTGAGATGGATAAGTCTTAAAGTCTTTATCTTCATCATCAATAACATGTTTTAAAGCTTCGGCTTTATTCTCTCCAAAAACTAAAAAAACAACGTGGTCTGCTTGGTTAATTAACCGAGCAGTTAAACTTATGCGATGTGTATTTAATTTTTCTACATAAACAGAAGCTACAGTTGCTTTTTGATTAGTAACTATGTCTGTAAACGGAAAAATTGAAGCTGTATGCCCATCGTCACCCATACCTAAAAGCACTAAATCAAACTCAATTTGGCCGCCCTTAAAATGGTTGTCTATTGATTTTTTATATGCAGTCGCAGCATCTTCAGGTGATAAAGTTGTATTCACATAGAAAATATGATCTTCTTTAATATTCAAAGGATCTAATAAGGCTTTTTTTGCCATTAAACCATTATAATTCTCATCATTAGATGGTACGTTACGTTCATCGCCAAAGAAGAAATAAACTTTTTCCCATTCAATTCTATGTTGGCAAGTTGTCCCTAAATATTGATATAGCGCTTTTGGAGAGCTTCCTCCAGTTAAAACGAAATTGAAACAACCTTTTTCTTCGATTGACATTTCTGCAACCTTAATGATATAATCTGCTAAATCTTGTTTTAATTCCTCAGTTGTTTTATAGATGAGTAAATTCATTCATATTTTATTTTATCGTCATTTAAAGTAAATAGTAGAAGTGACGGATTGATTATTGTGCTTTATCTTTTAGTGGTAAGGTAAACCAATGGAAACCATCTTTTGCTATCAATGCCTCTGCATCTTCTGGTCCCCAGCTATCTGCCGGGTAATTAGGGAAACTTAATGATGTTTTATTTTCCCAAGCATTTATAATTGGCATCACTAGTTCCCAAGCAACTTCAACTTGATCTCCACGCATAAATAATGTTTGATCGCTATTCATTACGTCCAACAATAAAGTTTCATAAGCTTCTGGTGTATCAGTATCGTAGGTACCTTTATAGTCAAACACCATGTCTACTGGATTTAAAACCATTTTTAAGCCAGGTCTTTTTGCCTGAACTTGTAAGCGAATACTCATTTCTGGTTGTATGCTAATAATTAAGCGATTTTGTTGCCAAGTTTCTGTAGCATTTGCAGAAAAAATATGATGTGGAACATCTTTAAACTGTATGGTAATGATAGAAGATGTTTGGTTTAAACGCTTTCCGGTACGTAAGTAGAACGGAATTCCTTGCCAACGCCAATTATCTATAAAGAATTTAACGGCTGCAAATGTTTCTGTATTTGAGTGTGGATCAACTCCATTTTCTGTTCTATAACCAGCAACCTCTTTGCCCTCAACCCAACCTTTGCTGTATTGACCGCGAACGGCATTGGTACTGATGTCTTCTGGTTTAAATGTACGTACAGCCTTTAAAACTTCAACTTTTCTATCTCTAATTTCATCTGCATCATAATTAATAGGTGCTTCCATACCTACTAAACATAACAATTGTAACAAATGATTTTGAATCATATCCCTTAATGCACCAGCTTCTTCATAATAACTTCCTCTATTGCCAACACCTAATTGTTCAGTAACAGAAATTTGAATATGTTCTATATGATTTCTGTTCCATAAGGGTTCAAATAACGAGTTAGCGAAGCGAAAAGCCATCATGTTTTGAACAGTTTCTTTACCTAAATAATGGTCTATACGATAAATTTGCTTTTCTGTAAATATTCCTTTTAGCAATAAATTAAGTTCTTGAGCAGTTTCTAAATCATGACCAAAAGGCTTTTCAATTACAATTCTACTATTGTCTTCGTCTTGAGTTAACTTATATTTTTTT
>JAIELS010000007.1 GCA_019752795.1 Sphingobacteriaceae bacterium | reverse complement strand
ACAATTGTAGAAGAGCTAATGCCTTAATTATGGACTCAATTTATGTTGTGGCTTTTTATACAGACCAAATCCCTGTTTCTGGCGGTCCAGAATCTTTTACAGGATTACCTGGAATGATATTAGGTGTTGCCTTACCTTATGAAAATACAACCTGGTTTGCTACTTCGGTTCTTGACCAACCTGTAACAGAAGAAAGCATTAAAGCACCTACTAAGGGGAAAGTAGTAAACAGTACTCAGTTATTTGCAACTTTAAAAACTGCTTTAAAAGATTGGGGTACTTGGGCAAACGACATTTTTAAACTTACCTTACTGTAAAAAACCACACGCAAATTCATAAAAAAGTCTCCATACTTAAATAAGTATGGAGACTTTTTATTTTGATAATATCTATTTTAGTTCACTAGTAGTTTATAACCTTTACCGTGTACATTTAAAATTTCCACTTTGGGATCCTCTCTCAAGTATTTACGCAGCTTGCTTAGAAAAACATCCATACTACGACCATTAAAATAATTGTCATCGTGCCATATAGCCAACAAAGCTTCTTCTCTGGTTAGCACTGTGTTTTTCTTTAAACAAAGCAATTGTAAAAGTTCTGCTTCTTTGGTAGATAATTTTTGTTTTTGACCTTCGAAATGAATTAATTGAGTAGTATAATCAAAATTATATTTGCCAATTTCAAACTGAGTTTGTGCTGGTTCATTATCTTTCTGCTCATTATTTACAACCCTTTTTAATAAGGCATTAATCCGCAATAATAACTCTTCAATTCTAAATGGCTTTGTAATGTAATCATCTCCACCCAAGTCATATGCAGAAGCTTTATCTTCCATCATTGCTTTTGCAGTAGCAAAAATAATTGGCACTTGTTGATTAGTCTTTCTAATCTCTTTTCCTAAAGTAAATCCATCTTTTTTAGGCATCATTACATCTAAAATACACAGGTCAAAATTCTGTTTATTAAAAGCCTTAATGCCTTCTTCTCCATCTGTACAAAGCACAACATCGAATTTACCTTTTAGCTGTAAGTAGTCTTGTAACAATAATCCCAAATTAGGATCGTCTTCTACCAATAAAATTTTCTTCATATGCTAATTAATTGCTTCTTTAAATGGTAAAGTAACCAGAAATGTTGTTCCTTTATCTCTCTCACTATTTACTTTAATATTGCCACCCATTTGATGAACAATATCTTGTACATAATTTAAACCTAATCCAAAGCCTTTCACATCGTGTAAATTACCTGTTGGTACTCTGTAAAACTGATCAAATATTCTCTTAATTTCATCTTTAGTTATTCCTATACCTTCATCACTAATTTCGATAAATAAGTTTTTGCCGTTACTTTTAGTTGAAATTGAAATTTTAGGTGCTGCTTTGCTATACTTATTTGCATTATCAATAAGATTGTAAATTACGTTAGATAAATGAAGTTCATCGCCTAAAACTACATCATTTTTAGCAGCTAAGTCCAGTTTAATCTCTGCATCTCTCTTTTTCAATTGTAAATCCATACTATCTACAACTGCTAATATTAAATCGTTTACCTTAACTGGATTATAATCTAGTTGAATCTCCCTTTTTTCTAACCTTGCTACACTTAAAACACGCTCAATATGGTTACCCAATCTCACGTTTTCATCATAAATAATACCTGCTAACCTGCTAATTCTCTTTTTATCCTCCGCTACTTCTGGATCCTTTAAAGCCTCACTAGCAATCATAATTGTTGCGACTGGGGTTTTAAATTCATGAGTCATGTTATTGATAAAATCATTCTTCATTTCAGAAAGTTTTTTCTGACGAATAATTGCAAAAAGAGTATAGGCAAAAATGAAAATTAAAACTAAAAGCAACCCAACTGATGATGCCATGGAAACAAACATGTTTTCCATAATGAGATTATTTTTGTCTGGAAAATAAACATATAGCATTCCTGGGTCTCTAATGATATCTTTATTAAATAAGGTAAACTGATATACATTTTTAGGCAAGATTTCCGTTTCGTTCTTAGAAACATTTTGGTATAAAACGGAGTCTTTATTTGCCAGTTTCACCCAAAAATCGTAAGCTATTGTAATCCCTTTGTTAAATAGTTCCTTTTTAATTAAAGTATCTAATTTATCTCTAGAAGGAATTCTTTCTGATAGCGGTACGTTTTTATCTGCCATTTCTTTAGCCGCAGCTTTAAAAATAGTGATACTATTATCATCTAATAAATTTGCTGTATCTGCATTTAGCAAGTTTAATTCTTGCTGAAACCTTCTATTTGCAATCGCTTCTTCAATAGTAAACTTCTTAGCCATTTTGCTGTCAACAGTTGGTACAGACACCCCTAATGGTCTTCCATCTCTGGGATCTTGAACCAAATAATACACACTATCTGGCAAAGTTGAGGGATTTAAACTAAATGTTTTTGCTCTTCTAGAGTCATATTGTAAAGCAGCAGTTCTAACTACATTACCATTTCTATAACGAACATCATTTGTAATTACAGATACACCAGAAAGCGATAAATTTCCTAAGTTTTGGTATTCTTCTTCAGATATAATTATGGCATTACCAAAATTCATTTTAACCAATGTATCTTGATAGTTTAACTCATCTACAATTTGCTTATAATTGGCTAGCTTTCTTTGCTCTTCTTCCTTTTTAAAACGCTCTCTTAAGTCTACATATTTTTGTGCTCTTTCTAACTCCGTATCTTTATGTTTTAATGCAACATCTATGGTTTTTTTGTTGATATTGTCTGCAGCATTTTGCCTCTGCACCTTATTAACAACTACAGTTAATGCTTGATTAATATTTTGCTCGAAAAGTTTAGAATTTAGGTTATAAGATTCCCGGATGTAATACAACTGCATTACAAATACGCCCACCAGAGCCAATGTCATTAGTGCTGTGATTATCCAGAGACTACTTTTCTTCATTTATCTACTCAAAAATAAATCATTAATCAGCAATTAAGGAGCTTTTAACAATTTTTAACACAATATAAACCAACCAATTAAACATAAAAAAGCCGTCCAGATATATCGAGACGGCTTTGGTTATAAATTTGTTCTCTTAAAAAGCTATTAAAATGGAAGATCGTCTTCCTCTCCTGCTGGAGTATTTAAGTCTGCTGGAGCAGCATAAGCTGGAGCAGTCGCAGCAGCAGCCGTATTAGATAGTTGAGTTAATCTCCATACAACTAAACTGTTAAAATAAGTAGTTACGCCTTCTTTGTTTGTCCAAGGGCGACCACGTAAATTAAACGAAACCTCAACTTCATCACCAGCCTTTAACACATCGAATAAAGCTGTTTTATCTTGGATAGCCTCAAACTTAATATATTCAGGATAAGTTGGATTTTCTGCGTATTCTATAATCAAATCACGTTTTTTAAACGTTTCACTCACTTGTTGTAGTGCCCCAATCTCGTGCACCTTACCTTTAATTTCCATATCAATACTTATAATTATACTAATTCAAATCTCTAAAATTTTATTGATAATTCTGCATCAAGTTTTCCACACAAACCCACAGTTATAAAAATTAAATACAAAGAAAATTAACCTTCTAAATAGGGATTCTAATTGCTCAAATTATTTCTGTGATTTTATTGGTAACTTTGTCGGCAATATGATGCAAGTTTTTCAAACTAAAAGTAAGGTAATTATTACCTGCAACAAAAGGCTCTCGCCTTATTTACAAGCCGAAGTTACGGCTTTAGGCTACGATATCGTAAGAGCTTTTCCAACAGGTGTTGAGTTAAATATAACCTTAACAGAGTGTATTAAACTGAATTTAAACTTAAGATGTGCAAGTCAGATTTTATATTGTTTAAGCAGTTTTAAGGCCAATACGCCAGACGAATTATACACCAATTTGATGAGCCTAGCATGGGAAGAATTAATCGACTTTTCAGGCTATTTCTCCGTAACATCTAATGTAGATAACCCTACAATAACAACCCCTCTTTTTGCAAACTTAAAGGTAAAAGATGCAATTGTAGACCGTTTTAGAGAGAAAAAGAATATCAGACCAAACTCTGGTTCAGATGCTAATAAAACCGTAATCCATTTATATTGGAAAGACGATGAGGCAGATATTTTTATTGATACCAGTGGTGAAACATTAGCCAAACATGGCTATCGCAAAATACCTGGAAAAGCACCTATGTTAGAAGCTTTGGCTGCTAGCGTAATTATGGCAACTGAGTGGGATCAAAAAGCTCCATTTATTAACCCAATGTGTGGCTCTGGAACTTTGGCTATTGAAGCCGCTTTATTAGCAACCAATCGCAGACCCGGCTTATTTAGAATGAACTATGGTTTTATGCATATTTTAGGTTATGATGAAGAAGTATTTTTTGCCGAGCGAAGAATATTAAAAGAACAAGTAATTAAAAACATAGACCTACAAATTATTGCAACAGATATTTCTGAAGATGCAATTGATGTAAGTCGCAGAAATGCGCAAACTGCTGGCGTTGATACGTTAATCACTTTTGAAGTTTGTGATTTTGAAGAAACCCAAGTTCCTGAAGGCGGAAGAGGTGTTGTGGTTTTTAATCCAGAATATGGAGAACGTTTAGGTGTTCACAGTAAACTGGAATTAACCTATAAACGCATGGGCGATTTTATGAAGAAAAATTGCAAAGGTTATTTTGGTTATATCTTTACTGGAAACCCAGATTTAGCCAAAAAAATAGGTTTAAAAGCCGACCAGAAAGTAGAATTCTATAACGGCAAATTGGACTGTCGACTATTAACTTACGAGTTATATGATGGCACGAGAAGAGCAGAAGAAGATAGACCAAAAGCTAAATTAGATTAGATAAATCGCTTAGCTTATTTCGTCAATTTTTCCACATCGGTAGATTTTTACTTTTTTAGAGATAACTTGCAGCCTTAATTTTTAGGTATGCAAAATGTCATCGAGCAAACGATAAAATTCGTTAAAATCACTTTAGCTAATGCCGAAACCGGTCACGATTGGTTTCACATTGAACGCGTATATAAAACCGCTCAAACCATCAATGCTATCGAAAAAGGCGACCAACTTGTGGTTGAACTTGCTGCACTTTTACATGACATTGCTGATAGTAAGTTTAACAATGGCGATGAAGAAATTGGTCCACAAAAAGCAGGAGATTTTTTAAAAACAATTGGTGTTGAAGACGAAACTATTTTGCATGTACAAGAAATCATTAGAAATCTTTCCTATAAAGCAAGTTTAGGCGAAATAACTTTCAAATCTAAGGAGCTAGATGTGGTGCAAGACGCCGATAGGTTAGATGCAATTGGCGCCATTGGTATTGCTCGTGCTTTTACCTACGGCGGCTATAAGAATAGGGTTTTGTACGATCCCGCAATTCCTACAAACTTAAACATGAGTAAGGAGGAGTATAAAAATACTACCGCTCCTACCCTCAACCACTTTTACGAAAAACTATTACTGCTTAAAGATTTAATGAAAACTGAAACAGGAAAATTAATGGCCCAACAACGTCATGAGTTTATGCTAAGTTATTTAGACCAATTTTATGCAGAATGGGAAGGTAAAAAATAATTTTCATTTCAAGAAAATTTAGCTAATTATTTTAGTTTTATTTACTATTTTTGTTAGTAAATAAAACTAAAATGTCAGAACGATTAAGGGAAAAATTAAATATTCTTGCAGACGCAGCCAAATATGATGTTTCTTGTTCATCTAGCGGAAGCGACAGAAAAAACAGCAATAAAGGTGTTGGAAATGGGCATATCTCTGGCATTTGCCATACCTATACTGAAGATGGCAGGTGTGTCTCCTTATTAAAAATTCTATTAACCAACCATTGTATTTTCGATTGCGCATATTGCGTTTCAAGAAAAAGTAATGACATACAAAGAGCCGCTTTTACTGTAAATGAAGTAGTAGAATTAACGATGAACTTCTACCGCAGAAACTACATAGAAGGCTTATTCTTAAGCTCTGGCATTTTTAAAAATGCGGATTTTACAATGGAAAGGCTTTTGCAAGTCGTGAAGAAATTGAGATTAGAAGAGAAATACAATGGCTATATCCACCTTAAAACAATTCCTGGTGCTAGTGATGAACTGATCAAAGAAGCAGGACTGTACGTTGATAGAATGAGCATCAATCTAGAAATGCCAACAGAAAGAGGTTTAAAATTATTAGCGCCTGAAAAAAGCCACAAAGACGTAATTAAACCTTTAGATTTTGTTCAAAAACAAATTGTGCAATTTAAAGATGAGAAAAAACTAATTAAAAGCACGCCAAAATTTGTTCCCGCTGGTCAAAGCACGCAGATGGTGATTGGTGCCACACCAGAAACCGATAAAGAAATTATGCATACAGCTGCTGCATTTTATAAAAATTTCTCCTTAAAAAGAGTTTATTATTCTGGTTATATTCCAATTAGTAACGATACCAGAATGCCAATTTTAGGCACAAAACCTCCATTGTTAAGGGAAAATAGACTTTATCAAACGGATTGGTTAATGCGGTTTTATGGATTTAACGTAAATGAGTTGTTGAATGATGCCAACCCTAATCTTGATGTTGATATTGATCCGAAATTAAGTTGGGCATTAAGAAATTTGCACCATTTTCCTATTGACATTAATACGGCCTCTTACCAAATGATGATGCGAGTGCCAGGTATTGGCGTAGGTTCTGCTCAAAAAATTGTACAGGCTAGAAGGTTTGGCAAACTTCACATTTATCAGTTACAAAATATTGGGATTTCATATAATAGAGCAAAGCATTTTATCAGGTGTGCAGACTCACCTTTTCAAATTAAAGATTATCAAGCCACACAAATCAAAGCCTTTATTTTAGCAGAAAGCAATAGCAAGTATTTAAAAACAGACAGTAATCAATTGATACTTTTTTAAGCAATGGTTTAT
>JAIELS010000004.1 GCA_019752795.1 Sphingobacteriaceae bacterium | reverse complement strand
CAGGTGTAGAAGTTACCTATTATTTACTTCAGTGTCCGCTAGACGATTATGTGCCGTTAATTATTTTGTTTGCTGGAGTTTTTACTTTTTATACAATTAGACGCATAAACCCAGTGATTGATTAAATAAAATTTCTATATTTCGGTCTAAATTATCCCAAGCTAAATCGTTATCTACTATTAACGCCTTAGCTATCAAATTAATGTAATTCATTTTAGTACGCTTAATGATCTCCGTCACACGATGACGATTAAACCAAATATTCAAATAATGTTTGGTCTTGGTTTAGCTCTATCATTTCAAATTTAGCGTTTTTCATACGTTCAACTAAACCTTTATAATCTTTTGGTTCTTTTAATTCAATCCCTACTAATGCGGGACCACTTTCACGTTCTGTTTTTTTAATAAATTCAAAACGGGTTATGTCATCAAAAGGACCTAGAACCTCATTCACAAAAAGTTTTAATGCACCTGGTCTTTGAGGAAAACGGACAATGAAATAATGCTTTAATCCTTCAAAAAGTAATGAGCTTTCTTTAATCTCTTGCATTCTCTCGATATCATTATTACCACCGCTAATAATGCAAACCACTTTTTTACCTTTAATTTGCTCAGCACATAAATCTAACGAAGCCACAGCTAAAGCACCCGCCGGTTCGGCTACAATTGCATCTTCATTGTAAAGCTTTAAAATAGTGGTACATACTTTACCTTCAGGTATTAGTAAAATTTCGTCTAAAATATCCTTACAAATGGGGTAGGTTAATAAACCAACTGCTTTTACAGCTGCACCATCAACAAAACGATTAATTTTATTTAATTTAATTGATTTGCCTGCTTTAAAAGCTGCATCCATACTTGGAGCACCTTCAGGCTCTACACCAATTAGCTTAATATTAGGGTTAATTTGTTTAAAGTAAGTACCAGCTCCAGCAGCTAATCCACCACCACCAATTGGCACTATTACAATATCAGTATCAGGTAAGTCGGCTAAAACTTCAACACCTACAGTTCCTTGTCCTTCCATGATATGGAAATGATCAAAAGGAGGAACGAAAGTCATATTATTTTTTGTTGTAAAACCTAAGGCTTCAGCTAAGCAATCATCAAATGTATCGCCCACTAAAACAATATCAATCCACCCATTACCAAACATTTTCGTCTGATTAATTTTTTGTTTTGGTGTAATTTCGGGCATAAATATTGTGCCTTTTATCTTTAACTTATTACAAGAAAAAGCTACTCCTTGAGCATGATTACCTGCACTAGCACAAACAACTCCATTCGTTGTTTTATCAGCAGGTATTTGGCTCATCATGTTGTAGGCGCCACGTAATTTGTAAGAACGAACTACCTGTTTGTCTTCACGTTTTAAATAAATATGAGCTTGGTATTTTTCAGATAACCTGACGTTATATTCCAAAGGTGTGTGTTGCACAGTATCCTTTAATCGTTCTGCGGCTTTTAAAAAATCTAAATTTATCACTCTCTCTAGTTCCATAACCTATAAGAATTTGTTAATGGCATCCAAATATGCATTGGCAGAAGCTTTTACGATATCTGTACTAAATCCATAACCTTGATAAGATTTTCCTTCAAAAACTACTCGCATATTTACTTTACTCACATCATCACTTCCGCCATGCATGGCTTGTATGGTAAATTCTTTGAGTTCTATAATTTTTCCAATAATACTTGTAATAGCATTCACAGTGGCATTAACGGGTCCGTTACCTGTAGCTGATGCTTCTTTCTCTTCTCCGTTATGTTGTAATTTAATATGAGCATTAGGTTTATCGTTATCGCCACAAATAACATGAAGTAAATTTAATTTATAGCCATTTTTATAAGCACTTTTATCGCTATTACTCATTAAAAACAATAAATCATCATCAGAAATTGATAATTTATCATCAGCTAACACTAAAAATCGTTGATAAACGTCATCTAAATTTATCTTTTCAATTTCATAACCCAATCGTTCTAAATGATGCTTTAAAGCATGTCTTCCACTACGTGCGGTTAAAATAATTCCAGCTTCATTTAATCCCACATCTTCGGGGTTCATGATTTCGTAATTTTCACGATGTTTCAAAAATCCATCTTGGTGTATGCCAGAACTATGCGCAAATGCATTTTTGCCAACTATTGCTTTGTTTGGCTGTACAGGCATACGCATCATACGACTAACCATATGGCTAATTTCTGTAAAATGCTTGCTTTTGATATTAGTATGCAAATTTAAAGCTTTATGAGTTTTTAAAATCATTGCTACTTCTTCTAAAGCTGTATTCCCAGCTCTTTCACCAATACCGTTTATTGTACATTCAATTTGGCGTGCTCCATTAATAATTCCAGCTACGGTATTTGCAGTAGCTAAACCTAAATCGTTATGACAATGTACTGAGATAATTGCATTGTCGATATTTTTAACGTTTTCTTTTAAATAAAGAATTTTCGCCCCATATTGTTCAGGTAAGCAATAACCGTTCGTATCTGGAATATTCACAACTGTTGCACCTGCAGCAATCACAGCTTCAATCATTTTTGCTAAAAATTCATTATCAGCTCTGCCTGCATCTTCTGCATAAAATTCAATATCTTCTACAAACTTTTTGGCATATTTTACGGCATCAACTGCACGCTCTAAAATTTGTTCGCGAGTGCTGTTAAATTTATATTTAATGTGCATATCAGAAGCACCAATACCGGTATGGATGCGAGGATATTTTGCATATTTTAAAGCAGCGGCAGCAGAATCAATATCACCTTTATTAGCTCTAGTTAATGCACAAATAATAGGCTCTTTTACCGCTTTAGATAATTCTATTACGCTCTGAAAATCACCAGGACTAGAAATAGGAAACCCAGCCTCAATTACATCTACGCCAAGTAATTCTAGGGCTTTAGCGATTTCAATCTTTTCAGGTGTTGATAATTGGCAGCCTGGTACTTGTTCACCATCGCGTAAGGTGGTATCGAAAACGTAAACTCTATTTGGATCGTGTAACATGTTTTATGAATGTGAGGTAGCGGTTTGAGTTAAAAATTTGATGACTAGTTTACCCATTTCTTGAGTGCCTAATACTTTGTATCTGTTGGTGGTCGCGTCTGCAATGTCATTAGTTCTAAAACCTTCTTTTAAAACTTTATCAATTGTATCAACTAATAATTTTGCTTCTTCTTTAAGTCCGAAACTAATTTCGAGCATTAGTGCAGCCGATAGGATAGAGGCCAGTGGATTTGCCATATCTTTGCCAGTAATGTCATGTGCGGAACCGTGAATTGGTTCGAAAAATCCTGTCCCATCACCAATAGATGCTGATGCTAACATGCCCATTGAGCCTGCAATTTGAGAAGCTTCATCGGTTAAAATATCTCCGAATAAATTTGCAGTTAAAACCACATCAAATTGTTTTGGGTCTTTAATCAATTGCATTGCAGCATTGTCAATAAATAGGTGTGTAGTTTCTACATCAGGATATTGTTTTGCAATTTCTTGAACGGTTTCTCTCCATAATCGAGAGCTTTCTAAAACGTTAGCTTTATCTACCGAACATAATTTACTACGACGTTGACGAGCTGCGGCATAAGCTTTATGTGCAATACGCTCAACTTCATATTTATGGTAAATCATCAAGTCTGAGGCAGTATTTCTATCTTCAGAACGAGTTTTTTCTCCGAAATAAACATCTCCAGTTAATTCTCTAAAGAATAAAATATCAGTTCCTTTTAAAATGTTGGGTTTAATACTTGATGCATGTAAAAGCTCATCGAATAACAAAATAGGGCGGAGGTTAGCATATAAGCCCAGTTCTTTTCTAATTTTTAACAAACCTTGTTCTGGTCTCACTTTTAACGAGGGGTCGTTATCATATTTAGCATGACCAACAGCACCGAATAAAATGGCATCACTTAATTTTGCTTTAGCTAAAGTTTCATCTGGTAGGGGATTTCCAGTAGCTTCAATTGCTGCATGACCCATTAGCGCTTCATCAAAAGTAAAATCATGACCGAAATTTTTGGCAATAAATTCTAATGCTGCTTTCCCCCATTTGGTAACTTCTGGTCCAATTCCGTCTCCAGGAATAACTAAAATATGCTTTTTCATGATAGTTGTTTTTAAATGCTTTAGTATTTTCTATTGCTTCTCAAATTTTTCAATCAAATCTTTTTGAGCTAAGATGAAATCTATATCATCATAACCGTTAATTAAGCATGATTTTTTGTAAGCGTTGATTTCAAAGTTTTCTACCCCACCTAAATCCTTCCCAGAAGGGAGGGCCTGATCCCCGATTGTTAGTGTTTGTTTTTCTAAATCCACTGTCAAATTAACTTTTGGGTTGTTCTCCACAGCTGTGAAAATTTGTTTTAAAAATTTTTCGCTTACTTGAATTGGTAAAAGCCCATTATTTAAAGCATTACCTTTAAAAATATCAGCAAAGAAACTGCTAATTACAGCGTCAAAACCTGCATCTTGAATAGCCCAAGCTGCATGCTCACGACTACTACCGCAACCGAAGTTTTTTCCAGCGACTAAAATTTTTCCGCTGTAGGTTGGGTCATTTAATACGAAATCAGCTTTTGGTTGATGATCATTTCCATAACGCCAATCGCGGAATAAATTTTCGCCAAAACCCTCACGAGTTGTCGCTTTTAAAAACCTAGCAGGAATAATCTGGTCGGTATCTATGTTTTCTATATTTAACGGCACTACAGCCGATGTTAGTTTTGTGAATTTTTTCATACCCTTTAATCCCCTAAAGGGGAAAATTTTATGTTAATTATTTTTATTCTTTAAGCTTAAAATCTATCCAAGCATTTCCCTCACATCTGTAATTTTTCCTGTTACAGCAGCAGCGGCAGCAGTTAATGGACTGGCTAATAATGTTCTTGAATTTTGCCCTTGTCTGCCTTCAAAGTTTCTGTTTGATGTAGAAACACAATATTTTCCCGCAGGAATTTTATCTTCGTTCATTCCTAAACAAGCGCTGCAACCTGGTTCACGTAATTGGAAGCCAGCATCCTCGAAAATTTTATCTAAACCTTCGTTTTTAGCTTGTTGTTCAACTTTTTTTGAGCCTGGCACAATCCAAACGATTACGTTTTCTGCCTTGTGTTTATCCTTTACGAAATCAGCAACTTCACGTAAATCTTCTATGCGGGAGTTGGTACAACTGCCAATAAAAACATAATCAACAGGTTTACCAATTAATGAGGCATCATCTTCAAAACCCATATAATCCAATGCTTTTTGGTAAGAAAGTTTTTCATTTTCAGGCTGAGCGTTGATTGCTGGAATATTTTCTTGAATCCCCATTCCCATTCCTGGGTTGGTTCCATAAGTAATCATTGGTGTAATTTCAGCGGCATCAAAAGTTAAAATGCTATCAAATTTCGCATCCACATCGCTGTATAATGTCTTCCAATAACCTAATGCTTTATCCCATTCAGCACCTGCTGGAGCAAATTCTCTTCCTTTAATGTAATCGAAAGTAATTTGGTCTGGAGCAATTAATCCGCCTCTGGCACCCATTTCAATACTCATATTGCAAATAGTCATTCTAGCTTCCATGCTTAATGATTCTATTGCCGATCCTGCATATTCAATAAAATAACCTGTGCCACCAGCTGCAGAAATTTGAGAGATGATGTAAAGGATAATGTCTTTGGCACTTACACCTTTCTGCAATTTACCATTAACCTCAATTTTCATGGTTTTAGGTTTTTGTAGCAATAAACATTGCGTTGCGAAAACCTGTTCTACTTGTGATGTTCCTATACCGAAAGCAATCGCTCCGAAAGCACCATGTGTAGAAGTGTGACTATCGCCACAAACAATAGTATTGCCGGGTAAAGTGATCCCCAATTCTGGACCAATTACATGTACAATTCCTTGGAACGGATGACCTAAACCATAAAGCTCTACTCCAAATTCTGCACAATTTTTAGTCAACGTATCAACCTGATAACGAGAAAGCTCTTCTTTAATTGGCTGTAGTTGATTTATAGTCGGTACGTTATGGTCAGCAGTTGCTACAGTTTGTTTCGGACGTAAAACAGGTAGTCCTCTTTTGCGCAAACCATCAAAAGCTTGCGGAGAAGTTACCTCGTGTATTAAATGTGTATCGATGTATAAAATGTCAGGAAATCCTTCTTCACTTTTTACAACGTGAGCATCCCAAATTTTTTCTACTAATGTTTTTGACATTTTGCCCCCTAACCCCCTAAAGGGGGAATTTAAAGTTTATAATTATATTTCTTAACCATCCAAAAGCCCCTTTTAGGGGGTTGGGGGTTATGCAGTCTTAATTGCTTTCATCGCCGTCATCGCTTTGCGCAAAGTAGCACCTATTTGTTCTACTTGATGAGATCGTATTGCCTCATTAACATCGATTAGTTTTCTGTTGTCTACCCCGCCATATTTACCTTCGTTAAAATTTTTACCTACTAAATCAGTATCCACTTTTTTCATAAAATCAGCTAAGAGTGGTTTACAGGCTTGGTCAAATAAATAACAACCGTATTCTGCAGTGTCAGATATTACACGATTCATTTCGAATAATTTTTTACGAGCAATTGTGTTAGCAATCAATGGTGTTTCATGCAACGATTCGTAGTAAGCAGATTCTGGTTTAATACCGGCTTGTACCATCGTTTCGAAAGCTAATTCTACACCAGCCCTTATAAAAGCAACCATTAAAGTGTAGTTGTCGAAATATTCTTGCTCCGTAATTTTAACATCGCCAGCTGGTGTTTTTTCAAAAGCAGTTTCACCTGTTTCAGCTCTCCATTTCAATAAATTTTTATCCCCATTTGCCCAATCTTCCATCATTGTACGACTAAATTCGCCACTCATGATATCATCTTGGTGTTTTTGGAACAACGGACGCATAACATTTTTCAATTCTTCAGAAATTTCGAAAGCTTTAATTTTTGCAATATTGCTTAGCCTATCCATCATGGCAGTAATTCCACCCTGTTTTAAAGCTTCAGTAATTACTTCTACACCATATTGAACCAATTTAGAAGCATATCCAGCATCTATTCCTTTTTCGACCATTTTATCGAATGATAAGATTGATCCTGTTTGCAATAAACCACATAAAATGGTTTGCTCGCCCATTAAATCAGATTTAACCTCAG
>JAIELS010000008.1 GCA_019752795.1 Sphingobacteriaceae bacterium | reverse complement strand
GAAAATTTCTAATAAGGCAATTGCAACAATTACAGAGAGAAAAGTTAAAACCATCGATTCTGTTAAAAATTGCATAATCAACGAACTTCTATTTGCTCCGATTGTTTTCTTAATTCCTACTTCCTTAGCACGTTTTTCTGATTTGGCAGTTGCCATGTTCATAAAATTGATACAAGCAATGAGTAGAATACCAAAAGCTAGTCCTATAAACAAGTAAATTTGCTCAATATCGCCACCAATACTTACGCCATTTTCGAACTTCCCATACAAATGAAGTTTAGTATAAGGATAGATAAAATAAGGTTGGTTAGCCTGTTCTAAATGTGTCTTTACAACTTTGCTTATTTTTTCATTAATTTTAGTGACATCAGCTTTGGGATCTAACGAAAGCATGGTTACGAAACTAAAGTTCCCCCAGTTAAGCTCTTTTGCACTGTTATCAACCATTTCATAGAAAGCCCAAGGCATCAAAAAATCAAATTTTAATAAAGCAGATGTGTTTTCTGGCATATCTTTTATTACTGCAGAAACTGTCAAATTCTCCTTGTCTTGGTATCTAACTACTCTATTTAAAACCTGAGTAGAACCGAATAAAATCTTTGCAGTGCTTTCTGTAAGAATAACCGATTTAGGGTTTTGCATTGCTGTAGCTGCATTTCCAGTGATATATTTGTAATCAAATAATTTCAATATTTCTGGCTCAGCAAATTTTCCTAATTTCTTAAATCCATTTTCCCCAACTGCAATTAATGCTTGCTTGAGGTAGTTCATTCTAGCTAAGTGTTTTATTTCTGGAATTTCTGCTTTTAACAATGGTCCAAGTGCCGTTGTAGAGCCTTCGAAAGTATTTGAAATCTTGCCATTGTCACCTGGTATGTTGGTCATTACCGTATACAAATTCTCAGAATTTTTTCCTTGCTTATCGAAATTCAACTCATAAGTAACGTATAAAAGCAACATTAAACAGGCCGCTAGTCCAATAGATAGACCAATTACATTAATAAATGAAGAAGTTTTATTCTTCCACAAGTTTCGCAAAGCGATTTTTAAGTTGAGTTTAAACATAATTGTGTGATAGTTTATGAGTTAAGTGTTGTGAGTCTAGACCAGTAACCTGTAACGCGCAACTTGGAACAATTTTAAATCAGCTCTTCTGTTCTTCCCTTATTTATCTTCTCAGAAATTACATGACCATCTTTTAAGTTGATAATTCTGTTACTAAAACTTGCGTCATGGCTCGAGTGTGTAACCATCACGATTGTTGTTCCGGTTTCATTTAGTTCGCAAAGCAATTCCATTACTTCATTACCGTGTGTACTATCTAAGTTTCCTGTAGGCTCATCTGCTAAAACTAATTTTGGTTTGGTAACCAAAGCTCTTGCTACAGCAACACGCTGCTGCTGACCACCAGAAAGCTGTTGCGGAAAGTGCCCTGAACGATTAACGATATTCATTCTGCCGATAATTTCGTTTACTAATTGCTTACGCTCTCCAGCAGGAACTTTATTATAAATTAATGGCAATTCGATATTTTCAAAAACGGTCAATTCATCAATTAAGTTGAAATTTTGGAACACAAACCCCATATTTCTTTTTCTGAAATTGGAACGCTCTCTATCATTTAAAGTCAGTAACTCGGTATCAATAAATTTATAGCTACCACTTTCAGGTTTATCTAAAAGTCCCATTACGTTTAACAAAGTTGATTTTCCACAACCAGATGGTCCCATAATCGAAACAAATTCACCCGCTTTAACATGTAGGTTAATTCCATTTAAAGCTGTCGTTTCAATTTCTTCAGTTTTGTAAACTTTTTCCAGATTTTCAATTTTTATCATAATAATTGTTGTAAGGTTTTAATGTTGTAAAGTTGAAATGTTCGCGATTCTTAAATCTCACATCTCGATAATCATATCTTTAAAAGATTGGTGCTCCAGTCAACGCACCTGACACAGAGCTTAACCAATCTAAAATTTTTCTTATTTATTAATTTCTATAATATCGTATTGGTTAAATTGGTCGTAAGAGGAGGTAATTACTTCTTCATCTTTCTGTAATCCTTCCAACACTTCGTAATACAAATAATTTTTACGCCCAATTTTCACGTTTCTTTTAGTTGCCTTTCCATTGGCCACTACAAATACCCAGCTTCCACCTGTGCTTTGAAAAAACTGTCCCTGAGTTAATAAAAGCGATTTACTATTATCAGATAAAGTTAACTTAACTTGCATTGATAAACCTCTTCTCAATTCATCTGGAGATTTTCCTTCAAAAACCAATTCTACTTGAAACTGCCCTGCAGTAACTTCTGGAATTACTTTTCTAACTGTTAACGCATAAGTTTTACCATTAAATTCACATTGTGCAGTTTGGCCCTCTTTTACGCGATTAATGTAATATTCATCAACTCCAGCTTGCAATTTATAACCTTGCAAAACATCAATTTTACCTAACATTTCATTAGCTCCATAAGATTTTCCGATTACAGGATCATAAGATGATAACCGACCAGAAACTGGCGCTTTAATGGTCATGTTTTCAATATTTTGGCGAATAGTTTGCAAACTCTCGTTCATTCTAGCAATAGAAACTTCTATTTGCTGCAACTGCATTACTCTACTTTGATTTTCTTGTTTAACAGCTTGTTTCAACAATGCTTTTCTGCCTAGATAATATTCATAGCTCTGACTAGAGGTGTTAAATTCATCTCTGGTAATTACATTCTTCGAAAACAAAGTGCTATCAATTTTATATTTACGCGTTGATGTTCTTAAGCTATTCTCAATATCCATCATATCTTGACTCATTATTCTTTGATTTTGCTCTAAGTCTAATCTTAACTTGCGTAACTGATTAATTTGCTCGGTAATACTTGTTTCGCTAGAAGTATAGCTTGACAACGCATTTGGATTAGCAATTCTTAACAAAGGAGTTCCAGCCACTACAGTTGCGCCATTTTCAGTAAAAATTTGAGCTACTGTTCCACCTTCAGAAGAGCTTACAATTACCGAAGTTAATGGGACAACACTTGCATTGAGTAGAACCACGTCTTCAAAATCGCCATACTGCACTTTGCTAATTGTAATTTTATCAGCTTCTGCTTTATATACTTTATTTAATGATAGAGTATATCCATAAGCGACCAATGCCAAAAAAGCAATTGCTCCAACTATCATTAAAATTGTTTTTTTATTAAATTTCTTTTTCTCTACTATTTTGTCCATTTGGTTTTTATGCTGTTATGCTATGCCTTTTGCCAAGTTTGTGCCAACTCTAAATTAAATTTTAAATAACTGTATATCAGTATTTTAAAATATTTATAAAAAATTATACGTTCATTATCGAACAGTAGCTGTACAACATCGAACAGTTCATCATAAATTTGTTTTGAGTTTTGAGTTATGAGTTACAGGTTTATGTGCTTAATTATGTATCAAAACCTTTAACCTTTAAGTATACATGATGATAGACGCAAACATATTGGTAATAGACGATGATGATGACATCCTATTAAGTGCTCGTTTATTTTTAAAACAACATTTTAATCAGGTATTAACTTGTAAATCGCCAAGAGAGATTAACGTTTTATTAAGTAAAAACGAAGTTGATATCATTTTATTAGATATGAATTACCAAAAAGGTGCAAGCGATGGCAGAGAAGGATTATATTGGTTAGAACATATTTTATCTATTGATAAAGATTTTGTTGTTATTTTAATGACAGCCTTTGGCAATGTCGAATTAGCCGTACAAGCAATAAAAAAAGGTGCTACTGATTTCATTTTAAAACCTTGGGAAAATGAGAAGCTTTTTGCTACACTTTCGTCTGCAGCGAAATTAAGACAATCGAATAAAAAAGTTAAAAAACTAGAAAAAATACATACGTCTATACAAGGTGATATGGCTCGTAAGTTTGAGCATATTATAGGCACTGATGAAAATGTACAAATCCTTCAAAAAACTTTAAGTAAAGTTGCTCCTACCGATGCTAATGTTTTAATATTAGGAGAAAATGGCACAGGAAAGCAAGTTTTCGCATATGAATTGCATAAAAACTCCTTAAGAAGGAAACAAATTTTTATGCATGTAGATTTAGGCTCATTGAATGAAAACCTATTTGAAAGTGAACTTTTTGGCTACGCAAAAGGTGCTTTTACTGATGCCCGTGAAGATAAACCTGGTCGGTTTGAAATGGCAGATGGAGGAACAATTTTCTTAGATGAAATTGGCAATCTTTCATTACCATTACAAGCTAAATTATTAAGCATTTTGCAAAACAGAACAGTAACACGATTAGGCGAAAGCAAAGAACGAAAAATTGATGTTCGTTTAATAACCGCTACCAACATGCCGTTAAATGAAATGGTTAGTAACGGCACATTCCGTCAAGATTTACTATTCAGAATAAACACTGTAGAATTAATTCTTCCACCTTTACGCCAACGCGGAAACGATATTATTTTATTAGCTAACCACTTTTTACAAAACTTTTGTACAAAATACCACAAAACAATAAAAAATATTAGCAGTAAAGCTGAACAAACATTATTAAACTACAGTTGGCCAGGTAATGTTCGCGAATTGCAACATGTTTTAGAAAGAGCGGTAATTATGACAGACGGCATAGAAATTACAGAAAGTGATTTACAATTATCTCCGCAAAAATTTGGTAATCAAGCAATTTTACAAACCGATATGCCTTTAGATGAAATGGAGAAAATGATGGTTAATAAAGCTATAGAAAAATACAAAGGTAATATATCTAGAGCTGCAGCAGAATTAGGATTAACAAGAGCAGCGCTTTACAGAAGAATAGAAAAATTTGGACTTTAGAAGTTAAAAGTTGCGAGTTGAAAGTTAAAAGACAATTCGCTTTAAACTTCTATATTTAAAAATTAAAATCTGGCTTGAACTTTTTACTTTAAACTTTTAACTCCCCTAATGTTTTACCAAAGATTTACCTTTCGCTTAGTTACTCGACTGTTGATCATCAACATACTTGCTGTGCTATTGGTTTACTTAATTCGCAACACGCAATTGTGGTTTACAATAACCGGTGTAAGTTTAATATTACTGGGTACTATTATTTCCCTTTATTATTACATTAACCAAATAAGAGCCGACATTAAACGCTTTATTTTAGCCGTTAAAACAAGAGACCATACTTTAAATTTTAAAAATAAAGCAACTAAAGGGAGTTTTCCAGAATTATACGAATCATTTAACGAAATCATCCAAATTCATAAAGACATTCAGTTAGAACAAGATTCAATATTCCAATTGATTAAAACCATTTTAGAGCAAGTCCCTGTTGGTGTAATTGTTGTCAAAAAAAACAAAGAAGAAAACAAAAAATCAGAAATATCATTTTTTAACCTAGCAGCAAGTAACTTACTAAATGTTCCTGCATATAGTTACTGGCATCGTTTCGAAGAACATGTGCCTATTTTCGCAAAAGAAATAGAACAAATAAGTGCTGGTGGCAAACGCTTTATTGAGTTGAAAATTCAAGATAAATTCATACAACTTTCAATAGAAGTTATTCCACTAAATCTTTATGGTGCAGACTACAATATTATCTCTTTCCAAAACATTAAAGATGAAATAGAGCAGAAAGAAACAGAAGCTTGGAACCGATTAATTGGAGTAATATCACATGAAATCTTAAACTCTATCACGCCAATAAGCTCACTTTCTGACACTGTAAATCAAATGATTAGCAACAAAGAAAGTTTAAGCGCTGAAGATTTAGAAGATTTAAAACCTGCATTAAAAACGATTAAACGTAGGTCTGAGGGTTTGTTAGACTTTGTAAAGGATTACCGTTTAATTGCCGAATTACCTACTCCAAACACCAATGAACATAGTATTGGAGAGATTTTACAGCATATAAAAGTATTGATGCAATCAATGGTAAATGCAAAACATATTAAACTACAAGTGCTGCAAACAAGTTCAAAAATATCATTAAAAATAGATTTTAAACTAGTTGAACAAGCCTTGATAAATCTAATCACCAATAGCATGTATGCATTAGATGATACCGCAAATCCAATAATTGAAGTTACCTATAGACTTGCCCATAACAAAATTTATTTTGATGTAATTGATAATGGAAAAGGAATAGACGCCGAAAACATCGAAAAAATATTCGTTCCATTTTATACCACACGTACAAATGGATCTGGTATTGGATTAACCATAACTAGAAATATTATGAAAATGCATGGTGGCAATTTAGAAGTAGATTCTAAACCGAACATTAAAACTATTTTCTCTTTAGTATTTAATTATACCTAACTCAAATCTTAATTATTGATTCAACCAATAGAAAAAGTTCATTTCAGCTATTATTAGACTTAGCAAAAGACTAAACCCTTACTTATATCTTCGTTCCATTAGGTATCATACATCCTTTTTTAACTACTACTATCCCTTCTTTCACTACATAAAAACCATAATCACCCTCAGCTAAATGCGATCCACCATTAATGCTTACATCATTCCCAATTCTACAATTTTTATCTACAATAGCATTATTAATATAGCAACGATCTCCAATACCTATTAACGGCTGCCCAGCATTAGTTTGTTCATTTATTTCAGCCAAAGTTTGATAATGATCACTTCCCATAATATAAGAATTAACAATTGTTGTTCCCTTCCCTATGCGAGATCTAATACCCAAAACAGCTCTTTCAACCCTGCTTGCCTGTACAATACAGCCTTCTGCGATTATTGTTCTTTCTAATGTAGTTCCAGATACTTTTGAAGGTGGCAACATCCTAGCTCTAGTGAAAATAGTATGCGCACTATCGAACATATTAAATTGAGGCAGTTCATCGGTTAAACCTAAATTAGCGTCAAAGAACGAAGAAATATTACCTATATCTGTCCAATAACCTTCGTATTGATAACTTAGAACTTTATAATGATTTAATGAACGTGGTATGATCTCCTTACCAAAATCCTTTTCTTCTGGATTTTCACTTAGCATTTTAATTAATAAATCGCGGTTAAAAATATAAATGCCCATTGAGGCTAAATAATTTCTACCTGCAGCTTTCATTTCATCGCTTGTTTCCGAAGTCCATTCTGGCAACAAATCTGCGTTTGGTTTTTCTATAAATGAAGAAATAAAGCTTTCATCATCAGTCTTTAAAATCCCAAATCCTGTAGCGTCTTTGGCATTAACCGGAATTGTTGCAATAGAGATATCAGCATTTTTATTAAT
>JAIELS010000063.1 GCA_019752795.1 Sphingobacteriaceae bacterium | reverse complement strand
GTTTGATAAAACCTGTTAAACCTGTCTTTTCTTCGATTTTATTTTTAAGATGAGAAAGCTCTAAATGGCAATGCGTATTGATAAATCCGGGGACAATTACACCTTTGTAAGGTATTATATCTTTGATGTGCATTGCTTCTTCAGCCGTTAATATTGCATTTATCGTTCCTTCTTCATCTAATCCTAACACTCCATTTTTAATGGGTGCACTAGTAATTGGATAAATAAAATTGGCAGAAATATAGGTCATCATTACACAAATTACGGTTATTCTGAGCAGAATTTAAATTCAAAATTTTCAGTTTTAAAGTATATTTGTTTTATGAACCGAATTGATCGACTTTTTGGAATTTTAATATTATTACAATCTAGGAAATACGTTACTGCAGAAAAAATTGCTGATCAGTATGGCATTAGTATTCGTACTGTTTATCGTGATATAAAAGCTTTAAGCGAACAAGGAATTCCATTAAGTTTCGAACAACCAAAAGGTTATTTTATTGTACAAGGTTATTTTTTACCTCCCATTTCTTTTAATTCTGACGAAGCAAATGCTTTACTGTTAATGGAAAGATTTTTAGGTGGTTTTGCAGATAAATCTATTAGCCAACATTACACAACTGCCTTAAACAAAGTAAAAACTGTTTTAAGAACAGCGCAAAAAGAAAAATTAGAAAAGCTGAATGAGCATATCAAGCTTCAATTACCTGAAAGATTAAAAAACGATTTCGAATATTTATCTATTTTACAAAATGCAATATCTGCCAAATGTATTATACAGCTGGGTTATCAAAACAATAAAAAAGAAATAAGTACACGCAAAATAGAGCCAATTGGATTAATTTTTTACGCTTTCGGCTGGCATTTAATCGCTTGGTGTCATTTAAGGAATGAATATCGAGATTTTAAGGTTAACCATATCATTGAAGTAAAATCTACTGAAATTCCTTTTAGCATAACAGCGCATATGGCACTTAATGATTACATGAAAATGCTCCCTGTAAATTATTAATAAATTTTATTTTACACTGCCATAGGGTTGTCAGTAGCGCATATTTACTTTGTAAGATAAAACAAAGAAATTATGAATACTATAAAATTATTATTGAGAGAATTGGAGCAAGAAGCTCAAACTACGCGTAAATTTTTAGCATTGGTTCCATTTGATAAAGCTGAATGGGCACCTCATGAAAAAAGCATGAAGATGATGCCATTATCGACCCATATTGCAGAACTACCGAGCTGGATAAGTTTAGGTTTAACAACCGATGAATTAGATTTTGCTACTGCACCTTATCAACCAATTGTGGTAAATAACAATGAAGAGTTGTTAGCGATATTCGAAAAAAGTTATGAAGAAGCAAAGGCCGAATTAAGTAAAACAAAAGAAGAAGTTTTAGCTAAAAGATGGGTTTTACGTAATGGCGAACAAATTCTGAGTGACATCGATAAATATGGAATTATTCGCATAGCTATTAGTCAAACTATACATCACAGAGCACAACTGGGAGGTTATTTCCGCCTTCTTGGTATTGCGGTTCCATCTAGTTATGGTCCAAGTGCAGACGATCAAAGTTTTTAATAAAACTAGCTATCAATTACCCTGTTGCTAATTTTTAAATAAGCGCAAACGCACCACTATATTGTTTGCGCTTATTTAAAGATAATCGCCGATTAATTGGTTTACCATAGTATGTAATAGTATGATACGTTTAAATTAGTAACTTTGCAAAATAATTTACTAATACTATCCAATGTCTGATTCTACAACACGATTAAATAAATACATTAGCGAAAGCGGATTATGCTCTAGAAGAGCTGCTGATAGATATATTGAGCAAGGGCAAGTTTTCATCAATGGGCGTAAAGCTAAAGTTGGAGATAAGGTGTTTTTTGGAGATTTAGTAAATGTAAATGGTAATAGCATTGAGCCAAAACAAGCAGAAAATTCTATTCTTTTAGCTTATAATAAACCTGTTGGCATTACCAGTACAACCGAAGCTAACGTTAAAGGTAATATTGTAGATCATGTCAATCATAGCGAACGTGTTTTCCCTATCGGAAGGTTAGATAAGGATTCGCAAGGTCTAATATTTTTAACCAATAATGGCGATTTAGTCAATAAAATTCTTCGTGCCGGTAACAACCACGAAAAAGAATATATCGTTACCGTAAACAAACCTTTAACCGATCAATTTATTGAAGGGATGGGTAAAGGTGTACCCGTTTTAGGGGTAATGACTAAAAAATGTAAGGTGGTTAAAGAAAGTCCTTTCGTATTTAAGATTACTTTAATTCAAGGTTTAAATCGTCAAATACGCAGAATGTGTGAGCATTTTGGTTTCGAGGTAACGAAATTAGAAAGAACACGTATTATGAATATTACGCTCAAAGGTTTGCCAATTGGCGATTGGAGAGAGTTAACTGAAGAAGAACAAACTGAAATTTTTAAAATGGTTGCTAAATCTAGTTCTACTAAAGATGCTGCACCTAAAAGAGTAAATAAAAAAGTAGAGGAAAAAGAAGAAAAACCTGCACAACGCTTCGCAAAATCTAAAGGCAGAGCCACCAGCGCAAGCGACAGAGCAAATCCAGATAAAAGATCTTCTGGACCAAGTGGCGGATCTAGAGGAAATTCAAATGCTGCTAGCAATGATTGGTTTAAAAGCAATGGACCGAGCAAACGACCAACTCGTCCTTCAAACGGTAAGCAAGGAGCTCCTGCTGCAAAAACACGAAGTCCGAAAAGGAAATAAAAAAGTTATCAGTTGAAAGTTTAGCGTTAAAAGTCTAAGCTAAAAACACGAAACACAAAAATTAATTACCTTTGCATCAACATGATTAACACCAAAAAAATAGATATTCGTTCATTAGATTTGCCTCAAATGCAGCTTCATTTCGCTGAGATGAAAGAGCCTGCATATAGAGCAAAGCAAGTATATCAATGGCTTTGGGAAAAATCTGCTCGTAGTTTTGAAGAGATGAGCAATCTATCTAAAGAATTACGTAAAAAACTAGATGAAAATTATGCTATCAACATAGTTGAAATTAATAGTGCACAATTTAGTAATGACCATACCATCAAAAATGCTTTTCGTTTATACGATGGGAATATTGTTGAAGGTGTTTTAATTCCTACAGAAGAAAGAATGACAGCTTGTGTGAGTTCACAAGTTGGTTGTAGTTTAACTTGTAAGTTTTGTGCAACTGGATATATGGATCGTAAGCGTAATTTAAATGCCGACGAAATTTATGATCAAGTTGTTTTAATCGATCAGCAAGCTAAAAAAAATTACAATATTCCTTTAACTAATATTGTTTACATGGGCATGGGCGAACCTTTGTTAAACTATGCAAATGTATTAAAGTCAATTGAGCGCATTACTGCTCCAGATGGCTTAAACATGTCGTATAAACGCATTACCGTTTCTACTGCGGGAATTGCTAAAATGATTAAAAAGCTTGGTGATGATGGTGCTAAGTTTAATTTAGCTTTATCGCTACACGCAGCAAATGATACCAAACGCCATGAAATTATGCCTATTACCGAGCATAATTCATTAAAAGCATTAGCTGAAGCCTTAAAATACTATTTCCAGAAAACAAAAAATCCTGTTACTTACGAATATATTGTATTTAATGGCTTTAATGATGAAATTGAAGATGCGATGGATTTGGTGAAGTTTTGTAAACACGTTCCTTGCAAAGTGAATCTAATTGAATATAATCCAATTCAATTTGCAGATTTTTTAAATGCAGAAGGTGATAAAATTGATGCTTTTGCTACTTATTTACGTAACCATGGTGTAAATACAAACATCAGAAGAAGTAGAGGTAAAGACATTGATGCCGCCTGTGGACAATTAGCTGTTAAAGAAACGGCAGAAAACTAGTTAACAATTTTTATAGTTTAATGCTATCTACAACCATTGGTTGCTTTCCATCCAATTTTTTAATCTTTCAAACCAATCGTCTTTCGTTGTTTTATTTTGCAAACCAAAGCCATGACCCCCGGCTGGATAGATATGCATCTCTGCAGGAACTTTAAATTTAGTTAAAGCTTCATTATATAAAATACTATTTTTCACTGGCACCGAAGCATCATTATTGGCATGCACCAAAAAGGCTGGAGGGGTTTGCCCATTTACATAATTTTGTGAAGAAAAATAACTTCTCTGAGCAGCTGTAGGGTTTTCACCCAATAGGTTTTTAACAGAACCAGCATGTGTTACTGTACCAAAACTAATTACTGGATAAATTAATATCGAGAAATCTGGCCTTAAACTTATCTGCTCTTGATTTTGAACTTTTAAATCGTTGTAATGTACACTTACACTAGCAGCTAAATGCCCCCCCGCAGAGAAACCCATTATGCCAATTTTAGCAGGATTAATGCCCCATAAGCTTGCATTTTTACGCACCAAGTACATGGCTTGTAATGCATCTTGTAAAGGTCCCATGGTTTTATCTACCATAATTAAATCGCTAGGTAAACGGTACTTGAGTACAAATGCAGCAACCCCAATTTCATTGAGTTTTTCAGCAACTTTTACCCCTTCTTGAACCAATGATAAAATTTCATACCCACCACCAGGACAAATAATAACCGCTGTTCCATTTGGCTTTTTCGGCAAATAAGCAATCATTTCTGGCGAAGTAACTTTAGAAATTCTTAATACACCATCTTCACCAGTTATAGATTCTTCTCTATAAGTTGTTGGTGGTACTTTAGCACCAGGAATAACACCATTATATAACAGCATATCTTGTTGTGCATCTGCATTTATCATCGCCAAAATAAAAATAGTAAACAAAAATATTTTTTTCATCGAATTGGATTTTTATTCATTAAATTTTACACTAAAACTCCATTAAATAAGCTTTCAAAAAATCATTGATATCTCCATCTAATACCGCTTGAGGATTAGAGGTTTGAAAATTTGTACGGTGGTCTTTTACTCTTCTATCATCTAGCACATAACTCCTAATTTGCGAACCCCATTCAATTTTCTTTTTAGAACCTTCAATCAATGCAGTTTCTTCATCGCGTTTGCGCTGTTCAATTTCATAAAGTTGCGATTTTAATAAACGTATTGCATTTTCTTTATTTTGTAATTGGGATCTTGATTCTTGATTTTTAATGATTATACCAGATGGTTTATGATACAAACGCACAGCTGTTTCTACTTTATTTACATTTTGCCCACCTGCGCCACCAGCTCTAAAAGTTTCAAACTCAATATCAGCTGGATTAATATCTATTTGTATCGTATCATCAACTAATGGATAAACGTAAACTGATGCAAAAGAAGTATGTCTACGAGCGTTAGAATCAAAAGGAGAAATTCTTACCAAACGATGTACGCCATTTTCTCCCTTTAGATAGCCGTAAGCAAATTCACCCGCAATTTGTATTGTTACAGATTTTATCCCTGCAACCTCGCCTTCCGCATAATCTTGTTCTGTAACTTTATATCCATTTTTTTCTGCCCACATTAAATACATTCGCATTAACATGTAAGCCCAATCGCAACTTTCTGTTCCACCTGCACCTGCAGTAATTTGCAAAACAGCATTAAGTTGATCTTCTTTGGTCTTCAACATGTTTTTGAGTTCCAAATCTTCTACAGCTCTTAAGGCAATATCATATTGCTCATTAAGTTCTACTTCTGTTGCGTCGCCAGATTGAAAAAAATCATAAAGCACGGACGTATCATCTACCGCAGATTGAGCATTGAAAAAGCCATCGGTCCACTTCTTTTTCCCGCTAATATTGGCAAGAATGCTTTCTGCTTTTTTAGAATCATCCCAAAAATTGGGATTTAGTGTGATTTTTTCCTCTTCACTTATTTGATATAACAATTCATCAACGTCAAAGATACCTCCTCAGCGACGTTACTCTGTCCCTTAAATCCTGCAATAATTCTTTAGTCATAGTAGCAAATATAGAAATTAGTTGATTAGCTTATTCACTAATTCTTTTTAGCATTCATATAATCTAATGTCAAATTACACAAAGCTTTTACCCCTAAATTAAAGCCACTTTCATCCAAAAAGAAATCTGGGGTATGATGAGATGGTGCTTTTAATGGATCTTGTCCCTTTGGCATACCACCTAAAAAGAAAAATAAGCCAGGTACTTTCTCTTGGAAAAATGAAAAATCTTCGGCGCCAGTAACAGGTGGTTTTAATTTTACATTATCTGCACCTGCGCTGCGCTGTAAACTTGGCAACATTTTTTCTGTTAAAGCGATATCATTAAAAGTTACTGGATAATGGTTGCTATATGGAATTTGAACTTCAACTTTTGCGCCCGCAGCTTCTCCTGTTTTAACCGCAATGGTTTTAATACGCTCAATAAACATTGCTTCGTCTTCTTTCGTAAAATTTCTAACCGTACCTAGCATTTCTACTTTCTCAGGAATAATATTTGAACGTACACCACCATGAATGGAACCAATTGTAACTACACCTGGGTTTTCTGTTACATTTAAATTCCTACTTACAATGGTTTGTAAACTATTGATAATTTGCGCCGAAACCACGATAGGGTCGATACTGCTCCAAGGATAAGCACCATGAGCCTGTCTGCCTGTTACAGTAATTTTCATATCGTTAACTGCAGCCATTGTTCCACCTGGTTTATAAGTAATCTGACCAACTGGTGTTTGAGAATTGATGTGCAAACCAAAAATTACATCTACTTTTGGATTTTGTAACACCCCTTCTTTAATCATCAGTGCCGCCCCACCTTCTTCGCCAACTGGCGTACCTTCTTCTGCAGGTTGAAAAATAAACTTTACTGTTCCTGCAATATCTTTTTTCATACCTACTAAAACCTCGGCAACCCCCATTAAAATTGCCATGTGGCTATCGTGACCGCAAGCATGCATTACGCCAACTTCTTGGTCGTTATAATTGGTTTTAACTTTAGAAGCAAAAGGAAGCACTACACGTTCGGTAACGGGCAATCCATCCATATCGGCTCTTAACGCTACCACCGGACCAGGTTTACCACCTTTTAATATTCCTACAACACCAGTTTTTGCTATTCCAGTTTGTACTTCTATGCCTAAATTTTGCAAATGTTTGGCAATGATAGCTGCCGTACGTTTTTCTTGGTTCCCCAATTCTGGATGTTCATGAAAATCTCTACGCCAATCTATAATTTTTTGAGTGATTGCATCCGTACGCTTGATTACTTCTGCATTTTGCGCAAATAAAAACAAGGGGCTAATTAAAAATAGAGAAGCGATTAATTTTTTCATGGTGAGGTTTTAAACTCTAATATAATTAAA
>JAIELS010000164.1 GCA_019752795.1 Sphingobacteriaceae bacterium | reverse complement strand
GTTCTTCATTAGCTATTTCAGCGTTTGCAGAGGATGTTATCCGATCTGCGATTGATAAAGTTTCAGCATGATGAATGATTCTATATAACAATTCGCCGCCATTATACAATGCAGCCATAGCCAGCATTTCTTTAGCATTGTTTTCGTTTACACTGGCCTTGGCTAATAATAAATGTAGCGGCTGATAATAAGGGTATTTTAGAATCAGATTATTTAACACATTAGCATGCGCTTGCGATACCATTTCTGGTTTTGCAATTAAGTCTACTAATAAATGTTTGGTATCTAAATCTAGCTCCATGCCGCTAAGTTAATAATTGAAACTTCAAATTCTTTACCATTGTGCAAAAGCACGATTAAAAATATTTTCTGTGAGCTGAACGGTTACTTTTTTAACCAGTTCTTTTTCTTGAGATTGAAGGGTTTTACCAGCTAAAGAGAAATCCGTAAACGCAGTAAAAGTTTGGTCGAAACTATGTGCTTTATTCTTAGTGCTCGTGTATTTTACAGTCATTGTGATGGTTAACCTATTTGCTCCGGCAATGGGTTTAGCATTGTCTTGTATAGAGATAGGTTTAATGTCATAGCCTGTTATCCTGCCTTCAAAACTTGCATCACCTCCAGTAGGTACAATATTTAATCTACTTTGTGTACGAATACGCTCTTTAAGGCCTTCTGTAAGTTCTTGGCTTAATTGTGGGTATACCAATTGCGCATTATTTTCCATATAAGCAATGGAAATAGTTTTCATTTCTAGCGGAATGGAAGCTCCGTTAAACTTATAACCACAGCCACTAAGTACAAGTATTGATAAGATGAATATGATGTTTTTCATTACGGTTATAAATTTAATTCTTTTATTTTACGATAAAGCGTACGCTCTGAAATGCCCAATTCTTGTGCCGCAAATTTACGTTTGCCTTTGTGCTTTTTTAATGCTTTTTTAATCAAATCAGATTCTTTGTCTATTAAGGATAAAGATTCTTCAACCTCCTCGGCATCATGCGCATAATTGTAATCGTTAGGCTGGTTTTGCGTTGGATGTTTAATGGTTAGCGTAGGCTCGTTACTATGGTTTGGTAAATCAATATCTTGGTATAGCTGATTAATGTATTGCGGATTATCGGCTATAATATGAGCTGTGTTTCCGCCATTTTGAATAATTTCTGCAACCAGTTTTTTCAATTCTACCATGTCTTTTTTCATATCGAAAAGAACCTTGTATAAAATGTCTCGTTCTGAAAAATCTTCCTTATTACTTCCATTTATTGCCATTGGCAAATTGTTGGCTTGCTCATTTGGGATATAGTTTAGCAAAGCCTGTGCGGTTACATTTCTATCTTTCTCTAGCACGCAAATTTGTTCAGCTATATTTTTCAATTGGCGAACGTTTCCAGGCCAGCTGTAATTGCTCAACATTTGTATCGCATCTGGCTCTAATTGGATACCCGGACTGCGATATTTATCGCTAAAGTCTGCAGAAAACTTACGGAAAAGTAAATAAACATCTTCCTTACGCTCATGCAAAGCAGGGATGCGTAGGGGAACGGTATTTAAACGATAATATAAATCTTCACGAAATTTACCAGACTTCACTCGATTGTAAACATCAACATTTGTTGCTGCAATAATACGTACATCAGTTTTTTGAACTTTAGATGAACCTACACGTAAATATTCGCCACTTTCTAAAATACGCAATAAACGAGCCTGAGTTCCTAAAGGTAATTCTGCCACTTCATCTAAAAAGATAGTACCACCATTTGCTACTTCGAAATAACCTTTACGGGCTTCGTGAGCACCAGTGAAAGAGCCTTTCTCGTGACCAAATAATTCAGAATCGATTGTGCCTTCAGGTATTGCTCCACAGTTTACCGCAATAAAAGCGCCGTGTTTACGGGTACTCATTTGATGAATAATATGAGAGAAAACCTCTTTACCGCTACCACTTTCTCCGGTAATTAAAACCGACATATCTGTAGGAGCAACTTGTCTGGCGGTATCTATGGCACGGTTTAACAGTGGTGAGCCACCAATAATGCCGAACCTATTTTTAATGTCTTGTATATCCATTTTTTATTGTTATGGGTTGCGAGTTATGTGCCCAGGCTTGTAACCCAAAACTCGTAACAGGTAACCTATTTTACAATTCTTCCAATTAAAGTAGCCGATGTACAACGTTCTATGTAAACATTTGCATAATCGCCCGGTTTTACCGAATCTGTAACTGGGAAAACTACCATTGCATTTTCATCATTACGGCCTCTAAATTCTTTGTCAGATTTTTTTGAAAAACCCTCAATTAAAACTTTAACCGTTTTGCCTACAAACTCCTCTAAGCATGCCAACGAATCCTCTTGTTGCTTCTTAAAAATTTCTGCCAGTCTACGAGCTTTAATAGCTTCAGGAACATCATCTGTGTATTTCCTGGCAGCTAAAGTTCCTGGACGTTCTGAGTAAGAGAAAGTATAAGCAAAATTGTATTTTGCATAATCCATAATACTCAAGGTGTCTTGGTGTTCTTCTTCAGTTTCAGTACAGAAACCAGCTATAATATCTGCCGAGATGGCGCAACCAGGAATAATTCTACGAATAGCATCAATTCTATTCATATACCATTCGCGTGTATAAGTACGGTTCATTAAAGCCAAAATTCTGCTGTTTCCAGATTGAACAGGTAAATGAATGTAATTACAAATATTGTCGTGCTTGGCTATGGTATATAAAACCTCATCGGTAATATCTTTTGGATGTGAAGTAGAAAAACGCACACGTAAATCTGGGCTAATCGCAGCAACCATTGCTAACAATTGCGCAAAGTTTACGGCATCAGCCTCTTCTTCTTTTTTAACCAATTTTTCTGGTAGTTCATTCTTATTACTCAGTGCCTCTAACAATGCATCGCCTGTTAAAGTATTCATTTCATCAGTTAAATCATCAATTTTTACTTGTTCGGCTTTAGGCTTACTCCATAAGTAAGAATCAACATTTTGCCCTAATAAAGTTACTTCGCGATAACCATTTTCAAATAACTCTCTAGATTCTTTAACAATAGAAAATGGATCTCTACTTCTTTCTCTACCTCTTGTAAAAGGAACAACACAGAAAGAACACATATTATCGCAACCACGCATAATAGTAACAAAAGCTGTGATGCCATTGCTATTTAAACGAACAGGACTTATGTCTGCGTAAGTTTCTTCTCTAGATAAGATTACGTTTACAGCTTTGTGACCTTCTTCTACCTGGCTAATTAAGCCTGGTAAATCACGATATGCATCAGGACCAACAACAACATCAACTAATTTTTCCTCTTCTAAAAATTTGGCTTTTAAACGCTCAGCCATGCAGCCCAATACCCCAACAATTAATTTAGGATTTTTTCTTTTCTCTACACCAAATTGCGAGAGTCTGTTACGAACACGAGTTTCTGCATTTTCGCGAATGGAGCAAGTATTGATGAAAATTACATCAGCTTGTTGGTAATCTCCAGTGGTTTCAAATCCAGTTTCTGCTAAAATGGAAGCTACAATTTCGCTATCTGCAAAATTCATTTGGCAACCATAACTTTCAATGTACAGTTTCCTGCCATCACTTTTTGGATTTTCTAATACCAAAGCTTCACCTTGGCGCTCTTCATCATGTTTCTTATCCGTAAGCTGTAATTCAATCATTAAATCTTCAATTTTATTGGGTTTCAAAAATACAAAATATAATTAATAAATGACAGTTTGTCAGCATCAAAATTATCTCTCCTTACAATAATCAAACAATTAGCTATTTAAATTGTATTTATTGTTTAAATTGAGTTATGCTTAAAAATCAAAAATCTAAACGTATTTTTAAATGGATTGGTGCCATAGTGTTAGCATTAATTATAATTATTGGTGGTTTATCTATTTACCTAAGTGCCAAATGGAAACCTTTACTAATGGAAAAGATTAAAGTAAGCGTTTACCAAGGTTCAGATCATTTATATAAAATAGATTTTAAGGATATTCATTTAAATTTAGTAACTGGAACAGCGGTTTTAGATAGTATTTCATTATATCCAGATAGTGCTGTTTTTGCTAAACTAAAAACAATTAAAAAAGCACCTACGCATTTATTTCGTATTCGATTAGGACATTTAAAAATAAATAGAGTAAGTATTTTAACAGCTTATTTTAAGAAAAAAATAGATGTAAGTACTATAATTTTAGATCATCCCTCTATTGATATGGTGTACAATAAAGTACCAAAACGGATAGATACCTTAAAAGATGAACGTACTTTATATCAGCAGATATCTAAATCATTAAAGTCGATAAGTGTTAATGATATTAAAATAATTGATGCAGATTTCGATTATTATAACGGGTTAAAAAAATTAAATTCTGTTAAACATTTATCTATCAATGTAAAGGATGTATTGATAGATTCTGCCGCTCAATTTGATACAACAAGAGTTTTTCATAGTAAAGATATTGCATTTGCCTTAAGTGGTTACAGCGCTTTGAGTAAAGACAAAATGTACACAACTAAGGTAGATTCTGTAAAAGGATCAATGAGCAACAAAACTGTACGGATTAAAGGGCTAAAAATGATGCCGATGTATCCAGATTTAACTTTTAGCAGAAAATATAAAACCCAAAAAGATAGGTATGATTTAAGTTTTAACGAGATTAATTTAAGTGGGGTTGATTTTATTTCACTCAATGATGACGGGAGTTTTCATGCTAAAAAAATTGAAATTGGGCCATCTAAAGTTGCTGTTTTTATGAATAGAGAATTGCCTCCAGCAGATTTTGATAAAGGTCGAAATTATCCGCATGTAGCATTAAGACGTATTCCTTTCGCAACATTGGTTGATACTTTAAAACTAAACAAAGTTGACATTGCCTACACCGAGTTTAGCGAAAAAACTAAAGAAAGAGGAACTTTAAAGTTGGATAATTTAAGTGGAGATATAGTGAATTTAACTAATGATTCTGCTCGTTTAGTGAATAAAAATCATGCTTATGCAGATTTAACAACTTATATTTTCGGTAAAGGAAAAATGAATGTGAAAATTGATTTTAACCTAACGGATAAAGACGCAGCTTTTTCTTACGTTGGCAATATTGGGAATTTTGATATGAAAGTTTTAAATCCATTATCTAAATCTTTAGGTTTAGTTGCTATTGAACAAGGTAAAGTGCAAAAAGCAAATTTTAACATTAATGCGAATTTAAAACGAAGTAGCGGCCAAGTTGTATTTTATTACACAGATTTAAAAGTTGATTTATTAAAAGAAGATGAAGAGGGTGAAAAGAAGAAGAAAGGTTTATTGTCTTTTTTAGCGAATAATATTTTAATTAAAAATGATAATCCAACTAAAGGCGAATCTGTGAGAACAGCCAATATAACTTATGAAAGAGTGCCACAAGCTTCCTTTTTTAACTTAATGTGGAAGAGCGTTTTTGTGGGTATTAGAGAAACTGTTGGCATTGGTGGAGTGCCTATGAAAAAGATGCCAGAACCAATTTCAAAGAAATAATTAAATTAATCTAAAGTTTAGTTTGATTTATTTGTTGAATTGAAATAATTTATAAATCTTAATTTTATTATATTGGAACACACAAATGATGACCTAATATGATAAATAAAGCGTCCCGTAAGCAAAAGATTTTGAAGTGGATTATTGGGAGTTTAGTTTTTATTTCAATAATTGTGGTTAGTGCTGCATGGTATATTAGTGCTCAATTAAAACCTTCAATTAAAAAAGAATTAAGAGAATTGGTACTTAAATCTACCAATGGTTTGTATCAATTAGAATTTTCTGATTTACATACCAATTTACTTACCGGCTCTGCAACAATTTTAGATGTAAATATAGTTCCAGATACAAACGTATATCAACAGTTAATTGCACAAAAAAAGGCGCCGAATAACCTCTACTATATTAAACTTAAAGAAATTGCCATTAAGAGGTTTCATCCACTCAATATTTTTTTGAATAGAGAGGTAAACGTCAGCTTATTGCTTTTTGATAAGCCTGAGGTTACCATGGTTAACAAGCATTTTGATTTTAATGATGATAAACCACCAAGACCCAGTAAATCTCCATACGATTTTATTAAAAAGCTATTTAAATCTATTAGAGTCGAAGTAGTGGATTTTAAAAATGCTCGTTTTAAACATATAAATAATAATGGGCCTATACCAGATATAGATTCAGTTGCAAATCTTAATGTAAGTTTAAGAGACTGGTTAATAGATTCGTTTTCAGCTCAAGATACGACTAGACTTTACCTTTTAAAAGATGTGAACTTAAATTTAAATAATTATAGTTACGCTACCCCAGATAGCATGTACCATATCAATGTTAATCAGCTTAGTTTTAATGCGAGTAGTGGTATTGTGAATATCAAAGAGTTTGGATTAATTCCTCGCTATAGCGAAAAAGAGTTTCCAAAAGTAAATGGCTATGCTCGGGATCGCTTTATGATTAAGCTGAATAATATTAGTCTGGATGGTTTAGATTTACCAGCCTATTTGCAGAAGAGAGAGCTCATAGCTAAGCAAATGAATATTACCGATGGTGGCATTTCAGTTTTTAATGATAATTCTTATCCAAGTTTAATACGGGTAAAAACTGGAAAATTTCCACATCAACTGTTGCAACTCTTTAACACGAAACTCACTTTAGAGAAAATAAACCTTAAGAACATTGATGTAAGTTATGCAGAGTTTGATAGGGATAGCAAACATAGGGGAGAAATTACGTTTAATCATACTTCTGGTAGCATTACAAATGTTACGAATGCGGTTAAAATTAAGGCGAAAAATAATTTTATGCAGGCAGATTTGGTAACTTATGTAATGCAAGAGGGGAAAATGGATGTGAATTTTAAGTTTGATTTAAATTCGCCATTAGGTGCATTTGATTATAAAGGTAGGCTAACTAATTTAGATGGTAGAAAACTCAATCAAATAACCAAACCATTGGGAATGGTACAAGTTAATAAAGGAACAATTAACGAATTGGTATTTGATATTAAAGCAAATCAGGATGTGGCTAAAGGAACTTTAGATTTTAGGTTTAAAGATTTATCTGTAGGCTTATTAAAAAAGGTAGAAGGAAAACAGCGTTTAGTTAAACAAGGATGGTTATCTATTTTGGCTAATGCTTTAATTATCAATTCTGATAATCCAAGTTCAAACGGAAAATTTATTGCGGCTAAAATTAATTATAAGCGGCAGCCTACAGCCTCATTTTTTAGCTTTATTTGGCGTAGTTTATTTCAGGGTGCAAAGTATAGTGTTGGTGTAACGCCGCAAAAAGAAGCTGAAATAAGCACACAAATTGCAAAGTTCGAAAAAATGATTACCGATAGAGATGAACGAAGAATGCGTAGGCAGATAAGGGTAGATAAGCGGGAGAAATCACAATAAAAAATG
>JAIELS010000002.1 GCA_019752795.1 Sphingobacteriaceae bacterium | reverse complement strand
CAAGTTGTGGAAGTTATTTAACCAAAAAAGAATTCCTTCGACAGGCTCAGGATGACCTTCTGTTTTGGTTTTTTATTTAATAAAGTTCAACTTTTCAATACTATGCTAACATTAAAAACGTCAGATTTGTCGCCAATGCAAATGCAAAATTACCTACAATATGCAATTGCACCGAGACCAATTTGTTTTGCATCGACAATAGATTCAGCTGGAAATATAAATCTAAGTCCTTTTAGCTTTTTTAATATGTTTAGCACAAATCCACCGATGTGTGTGTTTTCTCCGGCTAGGAGAGTGCGAGACAATACGACCAAACATACTTTAGAAAACGTACTAGACGTTAAAGAATGCGTAATTAATATTGTTAATTACGACATGGTACAACAAATGAGTTTGGCAAGTACTGAATATGGAAAAGGAATAAATGAATTTGAAAAGGCGGGATTTACCATGCAAGAATCACATTTAGTTAAGCCACCAAGAGTTGCAGAAGCTCCTGTACAATTAGAATGTATTATAAAAGAAGTTATCCCCTTGGGTGATCAAAATGGTGCTGGAAATTTGATTTTAGCTGAAATAAAATTAATCCATATTAAAGAAGAAATTTTAGATAGTGAAGGTAAAATTGACCAAGCCAAAATTGATTTAGTAGCTCGTTTAGGAGGAGATTGGTATTGCAGGGTTACGCCAGAAAGTTTGTTTAAAGTTGCTAAACCATTAACTACTTTAGGTATTGGAGTGGATGCATTGCCAGCAGCAGTGCGTAATAGTAAAGTTTTAACGGGTAACGATTTAGGTATGCTTGGTAATGTAGAAGTTTTGCCTTCTGCAGATGAAATTGACGCTATTAGTTTTAGTGCTAATGTAAAAGATATTTTGGATGCTACAATAGGTGATAGCTCGACTAGAGAAAGAGAGTTACATGAATTGGCGCACCAACTTTTAATGGTAGGTAATGTAAATGACGCCTTAAAAATTGTTTTACTTTTTTAAATTCTGATAAGAAATTTCACACATTTCTTTTAATACTTCAATATTAATGTCTGCTAAGGTTTTAATGTAAACACAGCCTTTTCCTCCTTTATGTTTACCTAATCGAGATAAAATTTCTTCTTTTACATTTCCATCACAACCCATAATGTAAAGACTTATATTTGCTTTTCTAGGTGAAAATCCCATCATAAACCAGTCACCAGTTCTGCCAGTTGAATAAGAATATTTATAATCTCCAAAACCTATAATTGCGCTGCCCCACATTTTTCCTTTAGACTTACTGATCTCTTCCATTAAGTTGCAAATCTGTTGACAGTCTTTACGAGTTACTTCATTAGTAATTTGCATTAAATAATCTTGAACAGAATTTTCTGTCGCTTTGGTTTTAAGCTCCGCCATTTAATTTGATATGAGTAAATAAAGCTAATGAATTTTTGGTTTTATAACGAAACCTAATGGAGTAGTTTATAGAATTATTCTACAATACTCACAGCTTTCATAAATCGACTTTTATAATAGTCGTTAAGAGGGGTGATGGTAACACCATTTGCTTTGCCAGAACTAGAATGAATAAAATTAATTTTTCCATCATCTTCTATAGAGTAGATAATCCCTACATGACCAATTCTTCTTTGTTTAGGATTACTTCCAGTGAAAATCAAAACATCACCAACTTTAGCATCAGCTAATTTTACTGGAGTTCCTGTTTTTGCAAATTCTGGAGAAGAGCGAGGAACTTTAAAACCAAAATTACTAAATACGTAATTTACAAAGCCAGAACAATCAAATCCTTTATCAGGGTTACTTGTAGCATAACGATAGGGTACGCCAATTAATGATTTTGCAAAATCTAATACTTGTGATGCTGAAGAAGATGCAACGCTAGGCACATTGCTTAAAATCTTTTTCATCGCTTCCTGATATTGAGTTGGAAGTGACTTAGTGTCTTGTGCATTACTATTAAAAGCAAAACAAAACATCAAAAAAGAAATGAATAGTATTTTCTTCATATTTGGTAGGCAAAGATAACAAAAAAAGTAGAAGTATCTAAGTTGTTGAAAACTTGTTGATTAACTCAAATATAGATTGTTAAAACTGCATTTTGAAAGCTTAGGGTGTACTAACAGCTACAGGCAATATTTTGCCATTAAAAAATTTATGACCTGTACGAGCAAAATCTGCTATATATTTCCCCATTTCAAATGCCATAACTGGGCTTTCATATCCAGGAAAAGCTTTTTCTAGCATTTCTGTTTGCGCAGAACCTAGTGCTAAGCAATTTACTTTTATACCTTGGTCAGCTAATTCAAACGCTAAACATTCTGTTAGGGTATGCAAAGCCGCCTTACTTGCAGAATATGCGGCTAAACCTGGAAATTTAACACTGCCTTGAAAACCACCCATACTACCAATATTTACAATATGACTTCCACTTTTCATTAAAGGAAGCGTATTCTGAATCATTTTAAAATGGCTCATAACGTTGCTTTCTAGCATTTCTGCTAAATCAGCTTCGGTTGTTGTTAGAAAAGATTTATTAATTAAACTACCTGCATTATTAATTAAGATATCAATTGTTCCTAATCGCTCTTTTAAAAATGGAATCAGAGCAGTATAATCATCATTTACCAAATCAAACTCTACAGGTAAAAGTGTACAATCTGGATTAATTCCTTTGGCAATTTCCAAAAGCTTTCTTAATTTATCTGCCGATCTGGCGATACATACTACTTTATTTTTGCTATCTAAAGTAAATTCTAAAGCAGTTTCAAAACCAATTCCGCTACTTGCGCCTGTAATTATAATGTTCATTTTGTGAAAGTTAAAAGTTAAAAGTTAAAAGTATAAAGCTCATATCAATAACTTTATACTTTACACCTTCAACTTAATTTAGTCTTCTTCAGTAATTAATTGTGTAACCGGATTAGCAATAATGTGTAAACCGTCATTTATTAACTTGGTATGGTCTTGTTCTGTTGCAGATTTCATTTCTAAATAAATACGCAATTCTTTCTCAAAAGTAGCATCTAGCTGATTATGATAAACAATTTCTAAAATTTCTAAAACGCTTAACCAATCTGTTCTATACTTCGTTTTTAACTCATTAAAAATGGCAGGTAACTCTTCATATCCAGTCGCAGTTTCTCTAATATGACGTATTTGCTGATAAAGTTGATGTAATTGTCGTGTTTGATCATCGTATTCTGTTTTTCTCGTTTCAGCTTTACTTACAAAAACTATTTCTTCATAGGCATCTTTATCGGCTGCACCATTAAATACTGAAACTACTTTTTCCCCAACTGCCATGTCGTAAATGCCCCATTCTGGCATAAATAGTATATTGCCATTGTCTTCTTTAACTGTGCAATTTTCAAAAGCAATTAAAATTACTTTATCTTCTTTTACAATAATTTTTTTAACAACGCCATTTAAGTTTATGCCACTTTCAAAGTTTAGCTCCACTCGTTTTCCTTTAATTATACCTAAAAATTCAAGTTCATTATTGTTGTGGTTTTCTAAAGGCTTTTCAATTCCTTTTAATTTGCCAACTGGCGATGAAAAACCATCCGCATGATAATCTTTTCCGTGTCCTTCTAATTGTTTGCCAGCAAATGCTAAGGCAGAAGGTCCACTTGTTTTAATAAAAGTTAATTCATCGGCTTTGTCTAAACCAACATCAGTAAATATACCCGTTACTTGTAAGCCAGAACTGTAAACGGCAGTACTCGTATTTTTACATTCCATTGCTTTCAAAATACTTTCTGCGCCACCCCGTCTAAATGCCATAGTATCAGCAAAGGCTTCTAAAACATCAATTAAATTCTGGAAAGTTTCAGTTACAAATAATTGAGGTTGTGTTTTTGTGATATCATATTGATAATTAATTGTATTGATATCATACCAAATCTTTTCAACATTCGAATTCATACAAGTTGCACTTTCGCCTATAGAAGAAAGCAAAGCAGCTCCATAAATTTTCGGATTTTCTAAAGTTCCAATTAAGCCATATTCTACCGTCCACCAGTGTAAACGACCTAATAAAGCCATTTCAGAAGGCTCGCCCATGTTATCTGCAATGTATCTTAAATTTTTTTCTGCTGCTATAATTTCATGCTCATCAACTCCATGTGCCTCTTTCAAAATAGAAAGTTTACGTATGGCCTCATATAATTCGAAGTCTTTGCTACTAAACATTGCTTTTGCGCCTATAGAACCGAAATAACTTAAATAATTGTTATAATCAGTGTCAGCAATAATTGGTGCGTGACCAGCACTTTCGTGAATAATATCTGGTGCAGGTGTGTATTCGATATGATTGATTTGGCGAATGTCTGCAGCGATAACTAAGACGCGGTAAGATTGATATTCCATAAATGCAGCTGGCGGAATAAATCCATCAACCGTTACAGCACCCCAACCAATTTTACCTAAATTATCATTCATCGATTGCAAATCCGGGATATATTCTATGCTTAAACCAGCTCTTTGCAAACCTTTAATATAAGGATAAAATGCTACATGTTTTAAATAACTATAATTTTGGCGCATTACATAACGCCAAACAGCTTGATCTATTGGTGTATACTTTTCGTAATGTTGCTCAACTATATATTGCCTTAAATGCTTAGGTAATTTAGCTACTTGTTGATTATTAAAGTCATTAAAATCACTCATATTGGGTGTAGTTATTGATGATGGCTAAATTAGCTTGTTAGAATTTGTAATCCAAAAAAATAGCTGCTTTTACTTTAAAAATGATATCGATAATATATTTTGTAAAGTAACTGATGGAATCGATTAAGATTTAGTGCCGTCTTAAAAATATAAGTTTGATGTAATTTTTACAGCTAAAAATCAATTAAATTTTGATTAGTTTTATACATGACATTAAGCCACATATCCAATAAAGAAATTTCTAAAGGTGAAATTGTAAAAGGTGAAGACATCAGAGCAGGAATATATGATCTTATCAAAACGGATTTTCCAGATTTTTCACATGTTAGTATTATTTCGGTTGAGGAATTAAACAAATACAGACGACTTTATCTAACCAGACTGGTAGAGCAAGAAAAAGGAGAAATAGCGGTTATCGATATGGATGTAATGAATGCTATTCGTGATAATTCCATTCTTTCTGAAAATTTACAAGACGAAGCTGAGGGGAAGCTTACCTTAGGGCAACGTGTAGCAGATCATATTGCTACATTTGGCGGTAGCTGGACATTTATTATCTCTTTCTTTTCATTCTTAATTTTGTGGATAGCTATAAATATATTGATGCTGACAACTAAGGCTTTCGATCCTTATCCTTTTATACTATTAAATCTTATTCTATCTTGTTTAGCGGCCATACAAGCACCTATAATTATGATGAGTCAGAATAGACAAGAACAAAAAGATAGACAGCGGGCCGAACATGATTATAAGATTAACCTTAAAGCAGAACTCGAAATTAAATTATTGAGTGAAAAAATGGATCACTTATTGGTTCATCAGAATAAAAAACTATTGGAAATTCAAGAAGTCCAAATAGATTATTTAGAAGATTTAATGAGAGAACTTAAAACCAAATCATAATATAAAAGTATTTATACAAATAGGGAAGGGGCTACTATGCTTTCTTCCTTATTTTTTTTACTCCAAATGTAAAATATTGCTGATAAATATAGCTAAAAGCAGCTAATCCAATTGAAATAATAATTTTTGCAGTGATTGCATTTACAAAAAGACTTTCTATAAAATATTTGAGTAATAAATAGTTAAGTAAAATATTAAAGGTTACTAAAGCAATAAAACGAATAAATTGAGTGCTACTTTTAATCTTACTATGTGCAAAAACAATAAATTTATTCATTAAAAAACCATACGGTATTACAATAATGAAATGTAGAACTAATGCTGCATTCTCTCTTTTAAAATCAATATCCAAAAGTTCAATTTTTGCAGTTGTAAAAATATACTCGTATGCAATAGCATAAATTAGATTTCCCAATAACCAAGTAGATCCACCTATTGCTAAATACCTAAAATCTGTTTTGGGTATAAATTTTTTAAAAGGTTTATAAAAGAAATCAACAAATGCTAAAATTGTATTGCGCATGATTATAATTTATAGCTTAATTGAACTAACTGGTATTGTTCTTTTTTCCGAATTTTTTTACACCGAAAGTAAAGTAGTGTTGGTATAAATAGCTAAATAATGCCATTAAAACCGATACGATTACTCTGGAGAGCAAGGATAAGGTGGGGAAATCTTTTAATAACTCCAATAAAAACTTTAGCAATACATAATTAGCCAAAATATTGATTAACTGAAGGTTTATAAATCTGAATAATTGAACCCTTCCCTTAAGTTCGCTTTGCGTGAATATTAAATATTTGTTGAGTATAAAACTAGTAGGTATTACTACAGCATAATCAGTAAAAAGGCAAGCGGTTTCTCTTTCAACAACTATAAGCCATAAATTAACTTCTTGGGTTTTAAAGATGTAGAAATAAGCAAAATAATAAGTAAGGATGCCTAATAATAAAGTGCCGCCTCCTGTAGCCAAATATCTAAAATTGTGTTGTGAAATATATTTTCTAAATGGTGGATGGAAGAAGTCGATTAACGCTAAAATGGCCTTTCGCATGTTGTTATTTTGTAGTATGGTTTAAACTGTTTATTGCTAACTAATTCTTTTCAACGGTCAATTGATTTTTAATCATCCTATTATTGTATTGTTGAATAAAAGCTTTTAATTCTGTTTCTAAAGCTTTTTGCACTAATGGTTGTTGGTTAATAATATTGTTTTTAGTTAGTCTATCTTTCTTCAAGTTAAATAAAGCCGTAGATTTTATGCCGTCGTTTTGCAGTAAATAATCACCTTGATAAAAGCTAAAGCTACCATCATTATTATTAACTACAAAATTGTTATTTTTTTTGCTTAAAGCATCAAAACCAAATGCAAAATACGGCTCATCGTAATTTAGAAAATTTAAAACCGTTGGCATAATATCAATTTGTTGTATCAATTTGTCGGTTTTTCCTTTTAAATCTCCGCCTGGGTAATAAAATAAAATAGGGATAGAGAAATAGCCCGGAACTGTTTGGTATTCTGGCAGATAAGATACTGTAGCATGGTCTGCTACTAAAACAAATAAGGTATTCTTGTACCAAGGCATTTTGGCTGCGGTAGTAAAAAATTTTTTAATGGCCATATCTGTATAACCCATCGGTTCTTGCACTGGTAAATTCCCTTTCGGAAATTTGCCAACATATTGCTCAGGTACTTTAAAAGGATGATGTGAAGAAACTGAGAAAAATGCTGAGAAAAAGGGTTGCTTAAATGTATTGATTGTTTTAGCCATAAACTGCATAAAGGGCTCATCCCAAATACCCCAAATTCCGTCAAAATCTGCATCATTATTGTATTCGGTTTTACCGTAGTATTTTTTAATTCCCGCAAGGTTAGTATATGCCGAAAAACCCATTGAACCATTTGGTGCACCATGAAAAAATGCGGTCTCATACCCCTTATTTCCTAATA
>JAIELS010000105.1 GCA_019752795.1 Sphingobacteriaceae bacterium | reverse complement strand
TTGGTGTGTAGCAATACTTTTTGAATATGCTGTTTCTCTATTGCTTGCAAATCGAATGAGTTATGAATTGGAGTGTCTATAAAAAACTCATTAGGTAATTGATCAGCATCTAAAACATTACCATTAGATAAAATAACTAAACGTTCAATTACGTTTTTTAATTCCCGCACGTTTCCCTTCCAACTATGAGTTTGGAGTTTATGTATCAGCTTTGCATCCATTTTTAAAAGAGGTCGATTTACTTTTTGAGCAAAATCTTTTAAATAAAAATTAGCCAATAATTCAATATCCGCTTTGCGTTCTCTTAATGCAGGTATTTGGATAATGAATACAGATAAACGATAATATAAATCTAAACGAAAATATCCTTTATCTGCTTGTTCTTTAAGATTACGATTGGTTGCTGCTAAAATTCGAACATTGACTTGACTTGTAGTTGTAGCACCAACCTTTATAAAAGTTTGATTTTCTAAAACTCGTAAAAGTTTTGCCTGCAAATCTAAGTTCATCTCTCCTATTTCGTCTAAGAAAAGTGTTCCACCATTTGCTTCTTCGAGTAATCCTTTTTTATCTTTATTTGCACCCGTAAATGCACCAGCTTTATAACCAAACAATTCGCTTTCCAATAGTTCAGGACTGAAACCACTACAATTTAATGCCACAAATGGCTTTAACTTACGAGGACTTTCATAATGAATTGCTTGTGCGAAAACTTCTTTTCCAGTTCCAGTTTCTCCTAATAATAAAACGGTAGTCTCAGTTGCTGCTACCCTTTGTGCCAATTCTATTACTTCTTTAATTGCCTTAGAATTTCCTAAAATAGTTTCAAAACTATATTTACTTACCATTTTATGTTCAAGCTCAAAAACTCTTAGTTGTAATTCTGCTTTAGCAATTGCTTTATAAACCAGAGGGATAATTTTATCGTTATCATCACCTTTAGTTAAATAATCGAAAGCTCCATTTTTAATAGCAAGAACTCCATCTGCTATAGTTCCGTATGCGGTAAGATTTATAATTTCTATATAAGATTTGATTTCCTTAATCTTTTTCACCAACTCTACGCCATTCGCATCAGGCAGTTTAACATCACTAATAACAACTATAATATCTTGATTATTAATAAGTTTTAAACCATCTTTTGCATTTTCTGCCTGCAATACAGTAAATCCTTCAAGTTCAATAATTCTCGCTAGTAAGCTGCGAATTTTGATTTCATCATCTATAATAAGAATTGTTGAAGACATAAGAATTAATTATTATGCAATATTAGTAAAAACATTAATTTTCACCTTGTTAATTCTTCTTATTATGATTTATTAATCAGCTCTGCAAATAATTGATAAGAGTTAAGTCGAGCTTGATGCTCATAAATATGAGAAGTAACCATAATTTCATCAATGCCAGTTTGGGCTAAAAAAGATTTTAATTGTTGTTTCAGCTTTTCTGGACCCCCAATAAATGAAACAGCTAACATTTGGTTAACCGCAGCTTCTTCCATCTCATCCCAAATTTCATCCATATTATCAATAGGTGGTTGTAATAATTGGCGTTTACCAGTTACAATCCCCATAAACAACCGTTTTAAAGAAGTAGATAAACGCTCAGCCTCTTGGTCTGTATCTGCTGCAACAACGTTTACACAAGACATCACATACGGCTCTTTCAAAGTAGCAGATGGTCGGAAGTTTTGTCTATAAATCTGTATCGCTTCTAAAAAGTAAGTGGGTGCAAAATGACTAGCAAATGCATAAGGTAAGCCATAAGATGCTGCCAAATGGGCACTTTCTGTACTAGAGCCTAAAATCCAAATAGGAACATTGGTACCCTCTCCAGGAATAGCTCGTACTTTACTGTTATAATTATCATCACCCAAAAACTGTTGTAATTTTTTAACATCTTGAGGGAAATTTTGAGGAGACTGAAAACGTTCTCCCCTAATCTCAAATGCCGTTAATTGGTCTGTGCCAGGCGCTCTACCCAATCCTAAATCAATTCTATTTGGATATAAAGTCTCCAATGTACCAAATTGTTCTGCAATAATTAATGGAGTATGATTTGGCAACATAATCCCTCCAGAACCTACTCTAATTGTTTTAGTTTGACCAGCAATATGACCAATTAAAATAGATGTAGCAGAGCTTGCCACACTTATCATATTGTGGTGTTCTGCAAACCAATAGCGTTTATAACCTAATTGCTCTGTATGTTGTGCAAGAGATACACTGTTATTAAATGTATCTGCAATAGTATTTCCTTGAATTACACCAGCTAAATCTAATACAGAGTAAGGTAGTTTTGATAATTGTTTAGTGCTCATTATATTATAATTCAGATGCTATTAAATGACTTAATTTTTCAAAGGCAATTTCATTTCTTTTGTAATAAGTCCACTGCCCTAATCTTGTTGCAGTAACTAATCCAGCTCGTTGTAAAATAGAGAGATATTCTGATATTGTTGATTGCGTTAAACCAGCTTTTTGTTGAATAAGACCTACACAAACACCATTATTTTCACAATTGGTTTTATGAGCGGGGAAATGTTTTACAGGATCTTTTAACCAAGTTAAAATCTGTATTCTAGTTTTATTAGAAAGCGCTTTGAATATTTCTACTTCATCCATAGCGCAAATATATATCGATAATTCCCGATATTCCTATTAATAAAATTAGATGACAAAAATTTGAGAAATGTTTAACTACCTACATTCGGCAGCACTGTGGTTAAGGTGGTTTGCATTATGAGGAGATAAAAAAGGTATCCCTAAATCTGCTGAGCGAAGAATAAACAATACTCCGATAAATAGCATAAAATAAGGAATCAATCTTCTAGTATCAAACTTGATATATCTTTTCAAATAAACACCTCCTAAAGAAATCATCAACATTAAAGGAGTTGTACCTAAACCAAATAAAAACATAAATGTGGCTCCACTTTCTATTGTTGCACTATTTAATGCAGTTGCTAGTGCTAAATAAACCATCCCGCAGGGAATTAACCCGTTTAATAAACCTGCAAAGAAACCCCAAAGCGGTAAACCAAATAGTTTGCCCATCAGTTTACTAATTGGAGCAACCATTTTATACTGAATAGCGGTTAAATTTTTGCTATAATGACCACTAAACTGCAAAATTACAAAGGCAACCAAGACAATTCCAATCATTAAACTTAAAGTTTGTTGATTGGTAAAAACAGTAAAACTACTTCCTATCCAGCCTACTAAAATACCCATTAGAGTATAAACTAATACTCTACCAAATTGATATAATAATAATTGAAATGCAGATTTTAAATAACTAGTTTTTTGTATAGGCAAGCTAAGCATTAACGGACCGCACATTACTGCACAGTGCAAACTGCCTAATAAACCCATTAAAAAAGCTAGTGGTAAGTTGTTCACAATGTGATATTTTTATTAAATTGATATTCTTTACCGTTACTTACCCATTTCAATTCTAAAAACCATAAACCAGTATGCATATTGGCTCTATCAACTAAAATCATATTGGTATTGCCAATCGTATTTCCTTTGCTAATTATATCATCTACAGATTTAGCTGGGCGCATTAATTTAAGCGAATAACTTGCGCTATCTTTCAACTCTATTATTAGCTGATTATCATTTATTTTAATAACAGGCTCAGCTTCATCATTCAATACATTTTCTTTGGCATTATATTCTTGGTCGTAGTTTAAACCTTTTTCATAATAATCATCATCTACCAAAGAATCTTGATCATGAACCATAAACATATAAGTTGCCATGCCAATAATAAATAGCATAAATGCAACCATTCCCAATACAATTTTTGTTCCCCAATTCATTTTTTAGTAGTTTATGATAAGATAGTGTTGATTTCCTAAATCTTATTTTGGTTGTGAAAAAAATGTAGTTTTAGCCTTACTCACTACTTTATTATCAGCTGTAATTTCGAACTCTACGTCTGTCTTAAAACCTGTTAAGTTTTTTTCTTTTTTTATCAAAAAGAAAGCTACCTGTGTGCTACCCTCTTTTGGCAATAAAGAAGATTTTTGTATAAATTCTATTTTATCGTCAGGGTTATTAGATTTAAATACAAACTTAATGTCTTTATTCGTTTTATTGATCAGTTCTGCATTATACAAATTACTGATTGAACCATCTGGTCTTGTTTGGAAGGTAGTTCCGCTAGCCCTTAAAACAGTAGTTTCTACATCAGTTCTTTTATAAATTAATGAAGAGAAAACTAATAGTACTACAAATAAAACTGCAGTATAACCATATGCCCTTAAACCTAGTTTAAATGGTTTTCTGTCTTTAATATATTCTTGACTAAAAAATCCAATTAAATTTTTAGGTTTATTTATTTTTAGCATAACCTCGTTACAACTATCTATACAGGCTGTACAATTAACACATTCTAGCTGAGTTCCTTTTCTAATATCTATACCAGTAGGACAAACTTGCACACACAAACCACAATCAATACAATCTCCTTTATCACTTGTATCTACACCTTTTTGCAAAAATGCTCGAGGTTCACCTCGAGTTTCATCGTATGCAACAACTAGTGTTTCGTTATCCAATAAAACTCCTTGTAATCTGCCATAGGGACAAATTACTGTACAAACAACTTCTCTTACATAGCTAAATACTCCATAAAACACAAAAGTAAATACCCAAATAGATAAAAATCCAGATACATGTTGAGAAATAGGTTCAGTCATTATTTTATACAACTGGTCTGAACCTATAATATAAGCCAGAAACATGTTTGATATAAAAAATGAGATCACTAAAAAAAGAAAGTGTTTAGTTACTTTTTTAAATATTTTATTGGCATTCCATTCTTGAGCATCTAATTTTCTTTGTTGGTTGGCATCACCTTCTATCCAATATTCAATACGCCTAAAAACCATTTCCATAAAAATGGTTTGAGGGCAAATCCATCCACAAAATAGCCGACCTAAAATAACAGTAAAACAGACGATGAAAATCAACATGATTAACATCGCCAAAGCAAAGAGATAAAAATCTTGAGGAGTAAATATTAACCCAAAGAAAACAAATTTACGTTCTATAAAGTTAAGCAGAACCATTTGCTCTCCACCAATTTTAACTAATGGGGCACTAAATAAGAATAATAAAAGAACGTAACTCACCCATTTTCGGTAATTATATAATTTACCTGATGGTTTTTTAGGGTATATAAAATTACGCCCTTTACTTTTTTCTTTATTTTGTTGTTTTGCTATCATTATTCACGCTATCCTTCACACTAGTTTCTGTTTTATCTTCGTATTTTTCTCCTTGCGGTGCTTTAGGATTAGCTGGTTTAGTTCCTTTTAGTGACATAATGTAATTCGTCACTTCACTAATGTTCTTAGCGCTTAAGTTTTTCTCCCAACTCACCATTCCTTTTTCTGGAACACCATATTTAACAACTTTAAAAATATCACTAATACCGCCACCATGTAACCAAAATTCATCGGTTAAGTTTGGTCCAACCAAACCTTCACCGTTAGCGCCATGACAAGCAATACAATTGGCATCAAAAACACCTTTACCATTTACGATTTGGGTTGGGTCAATTTTAACAGTACTTTCATCTATTGCTTTCCCAGATTTTGCTAAAAACTTTTTCTTAGCTAATTCAGCATTAACTATTTCAGTTTTATATTCATCATCCTGTCTCTCTCCGCCAGCAAAGTGATAATAGTAAAGATAGACAACTGCGAAAATCATAGTTCCATAAAATAAGAAGTTAAACCAATGTGGTACAGGGTTATTTAGCTCCTTAATACCGTCATAAGAATGAGGTATTTCTAAACTCTTCTCCTCTTCAAGCGGTTTTAAACTTAAAAGTTTGGTCCAAATATTTGGCTTAGATTTATTGTGTTTTAACCATTCGTCATAATCTAAAAGCTCTCCTGGTTCATATTTTTTATAAGGAGTTGGATTTGATTGCTCCTTTACCATCACCTTAAATGCATTAAATAGAATAATAGATACTACTAATAATATAACTGCGAAAAATAGCAATGCAACAATTAAAAGTTCTGTAGTAGTTAATCCCAAACTTGGTTCGGGGATTACTATTTCTGCAGCTTCTTGTGTTTGTGCAAAACTAGTTGCACTTAAAAACAATAACATTATAGCTAATTTAATCTTCTTCATAGTTAGTAGTTTGTTGGTCTTCGATTGGTAAATTACTCATCACACTGATGTGATTTTTACTTAGTTTGATGATAAAAATTGTAACCACAATAAAAAACACCAAGAATATTAATAGAGAAGTAATTAAATAAAATTCTCCTCCAGCGAGGTTATTAATCTGTTTAAACATAACTATTGATTTGAAGGTATTGTTGTTTTGTTGGCTTTAATATCTGTACCCATACGCTGTAAATAAGCAATTAGCGCAATTATTTCTTTATCACTATTCACTTTAATATTGTTTTGCTTTAAATCTTTAGCAATTACATCAGCTTGTTCTTTTAAGTTTTCATTTGCAACCTCAGCAAAACCATCACGATATGGAACTCCTAATGTTTGCATTGCTCTAATCTTAGCTGGAGTTGTTGAAATATCTAAAGTTTGAGTAATTAACCAAGGATATGGCGGCATAATACTACCAGGAGACATTGATGTAGGATCCATCATGTGGTTAAAGTGCCAAGAATTACTATACTTACCTCCTATGCGATGTAAATCTGGTCCCGTTCTTTTACTTCCCCATAAAAATGGGTGATCATAAACAAATTCTCCAGCTTTACTATACTCACCATAACGCTCTGTTTCTGAACGGAATGGACGAACTGTTTGCGTATGACAATTCACACAACCCTCTCTTATATAGAGATCTCTACCCTGTAGCTCTAATGCAGTATAAGGTTTAACAGAAGCAATAGTAGGAATATTAGATTCGATGGTAAAAGTTGGCATCATCTCTATCATACCACCAATTAAAATCACAATTAAAGAGAAAACCATAAATTTCATTGGTTTACGCTCTAACACACGATGCCATTTTCTATCTGCAGGATCTGTTAAATCAACTTCTTGTGGCAAAGGCATTGCTTCTGCTGACTCGTTAGCAACCAATTTACCTTTTAACATCGTTTTACCTAAGTTAATTGCCATTACAATTACACCAATTAAGTATAATGCACCACCAATAGATCGTAGAACGTGCATTGGAATAATTTGTAATGTTGTAGTTAAAAAGTTAGGATATTTTAATAATCCGTCTGCCGTAAACTCTTTCCACATTAAACCTTGTGTAAAACCAGCCCAATACATTGGTACTGCATAAAAAAGAATTCCCAAAGTACCTATCCAGAAGTGGAAAGATGCCATTTTTTTAGAAAATAATTCAGTTTTATAGATACGAGGGATTAACCAATACATTACACCGAAAGTTAAAAACCCATTCCATGCTAATGCACCCACGTGTACGTGTGCTACAATCCAATCTGTAAAGTGTGCTACAGCATTAATTTGTTTTAAAGATAACATTGGTCCTTCAAAAGTTGCCATACCATAACCAGTA
>JAIELS010000005.1 GCA_019752795.1 Sphingobacteriaceae bacterium | reverse complement strand
CTATTTACGATATTCAAAACTTTAAAGCTTACAAAAATGATGGCATTTTAGTAAGTAGATTTGGTTTTTATTCAAATCAGCATCAACATTTACACGCCGCACATAGACACTCTTTTTACCATTTGGTATTTTTCACAAAAGGGCAAGGAAAACAACAAATAGATTTTAAAAAATTTGATGTAAAACCTGGTTTAATTTATTTTATGATACCAGGACAAGTACATAATTGGGATTTTGATACAGAACCCGATGGTTATATCATTAACTTTTCTGCGAATTATTTTAGTTCATTTCTTTTAAAACCAGACTATTTAGAAAATTTTATTTTTTTTAGCGGAAACCCTGACCATCAAGTAATTGAATTATCACTCGAAATTCAACAAATTGCAACTTCAATTTTTGAAGATATTTTAAAAGATGCACAAAATGAGCCACCTATAAATGACGATTTAGTTAAAACATTATTAATTAGATTATTTATTGAGGTGGCTAGAAATAAAAACGAAAAACAAGTGCTAAATAGCTCTTCTTACAACCATACGATATTAAAAAATTTTAAAAATTTAATTGAAAGCAATTACACACAATTAAGACTACCTAAACAATACGCAGCATTATTATATATCACTCCAAATCATTTAAATGCTTTATGTAATGATTTTTTGGGCTTATCTGCAGGAACTTTAATTAGAGAACGGGTTATTTTAGAAGCTAAGCGATTGCTTATTAATGTAGATTTACTCATCTCAGAAATCGCCACTAAACTTAATTTTGATGATCAATCATATTTCATCAAATTTTTTAAAAAATATGAAGGTGTAACGCCTGAAAAATTCAGAAAACTTAATACTACACAACATGGAAACAAATCATAAAACTAAAGACTTACATATTTCTCAGTGGAGCGCAGTTGTAAATGCTAAATGTCCAAGATGTAGAATTGGTAATGCTTTTCAAGGTCCAACTTATGGGTTTAAATCTAATAAGATGAATGAATTTTGCCCACATTGCAACTTAAAATTCGAACGAGAGCCTGGTTATTTTTATGTAGCAATGTTTGTAAGTTATGCTTTTAATGTAGCTCAAATGATAACAGTAAGTGTTGCTGCCTATATTTTTGGCTTAAAATTAGATTATGATAATTTATGGTATTTCATTTTAATTTTAAGTTTAACTACACTTCTATTTTCTCCTTTTAATTACAGATATTCTAGAATTGCGTTACTTTTTTGGCTTTCCCCTGGTTTAAATTACGAACCAAATAGAAATAAATAGATTTATTCATTTTTAAAAAAATCTTCAATTTAATTTCAAATGTATTTGATATTATTCATTTTATTGAACTAAATTTCGCGGTTTCCTACTCTCTTTATTTAATTTTATCAATTAAAGAATGTGTAACTTTGTAAACCAAAAAATGAATAGTCATTGAAGAAAATGGCTTAACTTAATATAAAAATGATAGAAATAGGAAAATACAACGATTTAAGAATTGTAGCTAAAAATAGTGATGGTTTAAGCTTAAGTGATGGAGATAGAGAAATTTTATTACCATACATTTATGTACCTAATAACGCAGAACTAGGAGACAATATTAAAGTATTTGTATTTGTAAATAAAGAAGGAAATACAATTGCGACTACCCAATTAGCCTTTGCTGAAGTGGATGATTTTGCCTTTTTAACGGTTGTTGATGCCAATGATGATGGTGCATATTTAGATTTAGGCATCGGAAAAGATGTTTACGTTCCCACTCGTGAACAAAAAAGGATGATGGAAATTGGCGAAAGCTATGCGGTTTATGTCTATTTAGATGAAAGCAATAATCGCATGTTAGCATCTTCTAGATTAGACAAATTTATTGAAGAAGAAGATTTCGATTTTGACGAGGGTGATGAAGTAAGTTTATTAATTACAGAAAAAACAGACTTAGGCTATAACGCGATTATCAATAATAGAAACATTGGTTTGTTGTATCACAACGAATTATTTGCTAATTTAAAACCAGGCGAAAGACGTAAAGGCTGGATTAAAAAAGTTCGTGTTGAAGGTAAAATCGATTTAACTTTACAACCAACTGGTTTTGGACACATCCTCGATACCAAAGACGTAATATTAAAGGAATTAAGAGAAAAAGGTGGTGTTATCGCTCTTGGCGATAAAAGTACACCAGATGAGATTTACGATTATTTCCAAGTGAGTAAAAGTGCTTTTAAGAAAGCAATTGGTGGCTTATATAAAGAAAGAAGAATTACAATTAGCGATACTGAAATTAAAGTAGTTATAGATAATTTGGCCGATTAAATAATGCAAAAGACTGTCAAAGATCAGCTTGGCAACAACATTACGTTCAACTATCCGCCAAAAAGGATTATATCTATTGTGCCTTCGCAAACAGAACTATTATTTGAACTCGGCTTGGATGATGAAGTGGTTGGCATTACTAAATTTTGCATCCATCCGATAGAAAAGTTTGCGGCTAAAACAAAAGTTGGTGGTACAAAAAGGCTACTGATTGAAAAAATTAGAGATTTAAAGCCCGACTTAATTATTGGAAATAAAGAAGAAAATACGCAAAGTGAAGTAGAATTATTAATGCAGGAATTCCCCGTTTGGATGAGCGACATTAATAACTTGGAAGATGCAATAACTACCATAACTCAAATTGGAGAACTGGTTAACCGCGAACCAGAAGCAGCTTACTTAAATCACTTAATCAATGCTGGATTTAAAGACTTACAAACATTAGCCTTAAGTAAAGGGATCAATCAATCGGTAGCTTATTTAATATGGAAAGATCCTTATATGTATGCCGGCAATAGCACTTTCATTGATGACATTTTAAGGAAAATTGGATTAAACAATGTAATTAAACAAAATCGTTATCCAGAATTAAAATTAGTTGAACTCCAAAGTCTAAATCCTAAACTTATATTCCTTTCATCAGAACCTTACCCTTTTAAGCAAAAACATATCGATGAAATTCAAAATGCTATGCCAAACTCAAAAGTAATGCTAGTAGATGGCGAAATGTTTTCTTGGTATGGCAGCAGATTGGTAAAAGCTATAGGTTATCTTTTTGAATTGCAGAACATATTAGCTCAAAAGTGAAAAGTTACTTTCTTAAGAACGAATCTATTATAGCTAAACTTAAATTGTAAAATAAACAATTCAATCACCTTTACTACTGATAATCAGTATTTAAATAAAAACGAAATAGTACTAAAACCTTTCTAGAAATATTTTCCTTTATTTTAGGTTAAAACATTAGATTATTTTATTAAAAAAATGCGATTTAATATTTGATAATTGATGCAAAACACTATCTTTGCAATCCAAAATAAATCCTAACTGCGGATGTGGCGTAATTGGTAGCCGCACCAGACTTAGGATCTGGCGCTTCACGGCGTGGGGGTTCGAGTCCCTTCATCCGCACAATACCTGAAGCCGTCCTGATAAAAATCTGGACGGCTTCATTTTTTAAAAGACATTGATAAAAAATTAAATATAAATCGATGTGTTATTTGAGTTAGACAGTATGTCTCAAATCTCATATCTAAATACTCATAGCTAAATGAATATTACACAGGAAAAAGTTGACGATTTAAATGCAATTATTAAAATAACAATTGCACCTGAAGATTACTCTCCAAGAGTAGAAAAAGCACTTAAAGAACAGGCTAAAAAAGCAAATTTACCGGGTTTCCGTAAAGGAATGGTTCCTGTTGCTCACATGAAAAAAATGTATGGCAAAAGTATTTTAGTTGAAGAAATTAACAACACTTTAAGTGAAACTTTATCTAAACATTTAACAGATAACAAAGTTGAAATTCTTGGTCAGCCTTTACCAGTAATGGATGATAGTAAAGAATTTAAATGGGATAATACAGATGTATTTGAATTTAAATACGAGCTTGGTTTAGCACCAAAAGTTGATATTGAAATTTCTTCGAAAGATAAATTCACTAAATACAATGTAAAAGCTGATACTGAAACACTTGAAGCCCGTATTAAAAATATCCGTAAAAGCTATGGCAAAATGACTAATCCTGAAGTTGCTATTGAAGGAGATGTCTTATATGCAGATTTAGCTCAACTTTCTCCAGATGGCGAAATTTTTGAAGGTGGAATTGCAAGTACAGGTTCTATCCGTTTAGATTTAGTTACTGATAAAAAGATTTTAAAATCTTTAGTTGGCTTAAAAAAAGACGCAGTATTAGAATTAGACATTCAAAAAGCATTTGACAACAATGAAACAATAATTGCTAAATTGTTAAACATTGGCGAAGAAGATGCTAAAGATTTAAAATCGAAGTTTCAAGTAACAGTTAAAAATGTAAACCGCTTAGAAGAATCAGATTTAAATCAAGAATTTTTCGATAAAGTATTCGGTCCAGATGTTGTTAGTGATGAAGCTGGATTTAGAGCTAAAATTACTGAAGAAGTTGAAAGTATGTTTAAACAAGATGCTGATCGCAAATTGCAAAATGACATTTATACTCAACTAACTGAACAAACTAAAATGCAATTGCCAGAAGAATTTTTACGCAAGTGGTTAAAAGCTACTAACGAAAAACTATCTGATGAAGAATTAGAACAAGGTTTTGGTGATTTCGCAAAGAATTTAAAATGGACTTTGATTGAAAATAAAATCATTACAGATAACGAAATCAAAATTGAGTATAAAGACGTTTTTGAAACTGCAAAACAACGTTTAGATGCACAATTTAGAATGTACAGTCCACAAGCAATGCCAGAAGAGCAATTAGCACAATACACCGCTACCTTCTTGCAAGAAAAAGAAAATGCAAATCGTATTTTTGAAGAAGTTAAAGCGCTTAAAGTATTTGATTATATTCAATCTACAGCAACTTTAACAGAAAAAGACATAGATTATAACAAGTTTATTGAGATGAAATAATCATCTTGTGGATTATTAAGTATTTATCAATAGAAATACTTATTAGATATTTTTTTCTCAAGAGCAGCTTGTTTTAGCTGCTCTTGTTTTATCAAATTGTTGTTAATTGTCGTTTAAAGAACATCATTTATTTATTTAAAAAGAAGATTGCTTATATCTGACCAATAATTACCAATTTATTCAAAGAATTAAATAATTTAGCATCTTAGAATACACTTAGTAAAATATCATAATCATATGAAAATAGATAAAGAAGAATTTAGAAAATACGCAGTTAAACACCACAGAATAAACGGTTTAAATGTTGATAGGTATATTGGTGCTACGAATACTTCACCAAAATCTATGACTCCATACATTATCGAAGAACGTCAGTTAAACGTAGCACAAATGGATGTTTTCTCTCGTTTAATGATGGATCGTATCATCTTTTTAGGTGATGCAATTTATGATGGCAATGCAAATATCATTCAAGCTCAGTTGCTATTCTTACAATCCACTGATGCGAACAGAGATATTCAAATTTATATCAATTCTCCAGGTGGTTCAGTTTATGCAGGTTTAGGTATTTATGACACCATGCAATACATCACACCAGATGTGGCTACAATTTGTACAGGCATGGCGGCTTCTATGGGAGCTGTGTTGTTAGTTGCTGGGGCAGCAGGCAAAAGAGCTGCTTTAACACACTCTAGAGTAATGATACACCAGCCATCGGGCGGCGCTCAAGGGGTTGCTTCAGATATGGAAATCAATTTAAGAGAAATGTTAAAGTTGAAAAAAGAATTGTACGATATCATTTCAAATCACTCTGGCCAAAGCTACGAATGGGTAGAAAAAGCTTCTGATAGAGATTATTGGATGAAAGCTGATGAAGCTAAAAGTTTTGGTATGATTGATGAGGTATTGGGTGCAAATAAATAGTTAAAGGTTGCAAGTTTCGGGTTGAAGGTCTAGGCGTTTAAAACTCATAACTCTTAACCAATAACTTATAACAAAAAAATATGGCTAAACAAAGTAAAGAATCACGTTGCTCTTTCTGTAACTCTCCTAAGCAAGAAACATTAATGCTTATTGAGGGAATGGATGCATATATATGTGATAAATGTGTAACACAAGCTAATGTTTTACTTGCCCAAGAACTGGGTAATAAAAAAAGTAAAGCATTCGATCAATCATTTAACTTGTTAAAGCCTGCAGAAATTAAAGCGCATATAGATCAATATGTAATTGGTCAAGATGATGCTAAAAAAGTACTATCTGTAGCAGTTTACAATCACTATAAACGTTTAAGTCAGAAAATTGACAAAGACGAAGTTGAGATTGAAAAATCTAACATTATGTTAGTTGGCGAGACTGGAACAGGTAAAACGTTATTAGCAAAAACTATTGCTAAAATTTTGCAAGTCCCATTCTGCATTGTAGATGCAACTGTTTTAACAGAGGCTGGATATGTTGGTGAAGATGTAGAAAGTATACTTACACGCTTGTTGCAAGCAGCAGATTATGATGTAGCTTCTGCCGAAAGAGGTATTGTTTACATTGATGAGGTTGATAAAGTAGCTCGTAAAAGTGATAATCCATCAATTACAAGAGATGTTTCTGGCGAAGGTGTACAACAAGCACTACTTAAAATATTAGAGGGAACAATTGTAAATGTACCGCCACAAGGAGGAAGAAAACATCCTGACCAAAAAATGATACCAGTAAACACAAATAATATTTTATTTATATGTGGTGGTGCATTTGATGGTATTGAACGTAAAATAGCTAATCGTTTACGTACACAAGCTGTTGGTTATAAAGTAAAAAAGGATGATGTTGAACTAGATTTGAAAAATCTTTATAAATACATTACCCCTCAAGATTTAAAAGCATTTGGATTAATACCTGAGTTAATTGGTCGTGTACCAGTTCTTACACATTTAAATCCGTTAGATATTGAAGCATTACGAAATATTTTAACAGAGCCGAAAAATTCATTAGTTAAGCAATACACCAAACTGTTTGAGTATGAAAATGTTAAACTAAATTTTGATAATGATGTTTTAGATTTCATTGTTAACAAAGCGATGGAATACAAATTAGGAGCAAGAGGGTTGCGTTCTATTTGTGAAGCTATTATGTTAGATGCCATGTACGACACACCATCAAACGATAGCATAAAAGAATTGCACATCACCTTAGACTATGCCATAGAGAAATTTGAAAAGGCAGACTTTAAAAAGTTGCAAGTAGCTTAAAAAAAATCCCTTAGAATTTCTAGGGGATTTTTTTTAAGCATTTGATTTACAAATTAGACTTAAGTTATTTTAGATTAACAAAACTAAAATCGTAATTCTTATATCTAAAATTAAAATAATACATTTATAAAAAGGAGAAAATATGAACGAAGAAAAGGACGTAAAAAAAGACGCAAAAAGTATGACGAAAACAAAAAAAGTAAATGAAATAGAAACTCCGATAAAATCAGGATTAAAATCTAAAGAAGATATTGTAATCAATTGGCTTCCTCGTTACACAGGCAGACCACTAGAAGAATTTGGTCAATATATTCTATTAACTAATTTCAGCAAATATGTAACCATGTTTTCTGAATGGCATGACAATGCCCCGATTATGGGTCTTGATAAACCAATGCAAAGCTGTTCTGCAAACGGTATCACTATTATCAATTTTGGAATGGGCAGTCCACTCGCCGCTACCATGATGGATTTATTGACGGCAATTTCTCCGAAAGCAGT
>JAIELS010000141.1 GCA_019752795.1 Sphingobacteriaceae bacterium | reverse complement strand
ACTTTAAATTCTGGGTTAATTACTGGTGTATTCATTAAAATTAAGCTTGATTAAGTTTACCTGCCACTACTTGTACAAATTGATCTGTATTTAAATACTGTTGAGCCATTTGTTGTATTTTTTCTGCCGAAATAGATTTTACGGTTGCAATATAATTGGTATAATAATCGTAACCTAAGCTAGAAAAATGAATGTTTTTGAACTTGTCTGCGTGAGACATAATATTCTCTAAACTACCCAGCATAGAGCCTAACATATAATTTCTAACTAAAGTTAACTCCTCTTCTCCTACTAACTCTTCCTTTAAAAGTTCTATTTCTTTAAAAATTTCAGTTAATGCTAAATTACAAACGTCTGCACCTACCTCAGTAGCAATAAAGAAATAACCAGCATCTTTTAGGGAAGCAATTCCAGAACCAATTCCATAAGTATATCCTTTGTCTTCACGAATATTAGCCATCAATCTAGAGCCAAAGTAGCCCCCTAAAACGGTGTTTAAAACTTGTAAAGCTGGAAAATCAGCGTGTGTTCTGTTAATCGCAATTTTACCCATCCTAATTGCAGATTGAACAGCATCAGGTTTGTCTATTGGAATTACTTGACCCACAGATTCGGCGTAGGTAAATTGATTAACAATTGAAGCAGTCTTATTTACCCATTCTTCACCAAAAAATTGATCTAATAATGCAAACTCTTTATCTTCAAACTTGCCTGCTGCTATTATGGTACAATTATCTGCTTTAAATGCAGCTTGATAATACGCTAAAAGATCATCTCTCTTAATTGCATCATAATCCTCTAGCGATATATCCGAACCATAAGCTGTTTTACCAAAAATGGTATTTGCAAAAGTTTTACGAGCTAAAAAATCATTCTTTTGCAAATTTACCTGTAACTTTTGCTTTTGATTTTGTACAAAAATTTCTAACTCTTGCTGCGGAAAAATACTTTCATTTAAAATTGCTTTTAAAATTGGAAGCACGGCTGCCAAATGCTTATTTAAACTATATAATGTAATAATAATTTGATCTGCACCATATTCAGTTTGTAGAAAAGCACCATAATAATCTACTTGTTCTGCTATTTCTTTTGCAGAAAGCGTATTAGTGCCATTATTAATCAAACTGTTCACTGCAACTGCTTGCAAAGGTTTAGCTTGATTCCAATTAACATTGCTAAAAATAAATTCTACGCGAACTAATTCTTGTTTACCTGCATTAAAAGTATAAACAGGAATACCATTAGCTAAATTTTGTAAAACTGGTGGAATAAAATTGATTTGATCAACCTGTTTTGATGCAGGCGCTAGGGTACGGTTAAGCATTGGCTAAATAATATAAAGTAGAAGATTTTTCTTTAACAAAAGTTGTTTGGGCAGCTTGCTGAATTTGAGCAGCGGTAATAGCTAAATATTTATCTATTTCTATATTTAATAGTTGAGCATCACCTAATAATTCATAATAAGCTAAGTTCATAGCTTTATCTAATAAACTCATTTCTGCAAACACCATGATAGACTCTGATTTATTTTTAACTTTCGTTAATTCAGCTGCTGTAACTGATTCGGCAGCCATTTTATGGAGCTCATTCCAAATCGCAGTTTCGGCATTTGCCATGGTCACTCCCTCTACCAATTTGCCCTCAACAATAAATAAACCTTCATCTAAACTGCCAGACAAATAAGCATTAATATCACTAAATAATTTTTGTTCTTTCAATAAGCTATTGTACAAACGTGACGATTGACCTTGAGACATGATATCAGACATCAAATCATAAACTTGATACGTTGAATCTATTCTTGCTGGCATTTTAAAAGCAATATAAATAGCATTTAAAGGCACGTTTGCATTCACAGTTAATGTTCTCGCTTCAGTTTGTGGCAATTCTTTCGGTAAATTTCTGTGGTATTTCTCCCCAGTTGGGATGTTTTCAAACCATTTTTCTGCCAATTTTTTAACATCTTCCGTTTTTACGTTACCACCAACAACTAAAATTGCATTTTGAGGATTGTAATGTTTTTTAAAAAATGCTTTTACATCATCCATTTTAGCATTTTCTATTTGAGCCAAATCTTGACCAATAGTTGCCCATTGGTACGGATGGTTTTTGTAAGCAAGCGGACGTAATTTTAACCATACATCGCCATAAGGCTGATTTAAATAACGTTGTTTAAATTCTTCCATTACTACATTTCGTTGCGTATCTAAGCTCTTTTCAGAAAAAGCCAAACTCAACATCCTATCGCTCTCCAACCAAAAAGCGGTTTCAATATTTTCTGCCGGAAGTGTAATGTAATAATTGGTAATGTCGTTACTTGTAAAGGCATTATTTTCCCCACCCACACGCTGTAAAGGTTCATCGTAACTTGGAATATTTACCGAGCCACCAAACATTAAATGTTCAAATAAATGCGCAAAACCTGTTTTGCCTTCCTCCTCATCTCTGGCGCCAACATCATATAAAATATTTAAAACTGCCATCGGTGTTGTAGCATCTTCATGTACCAAAACCCTTAAACCATTTGCTAACGTAAAACGATTAAAATCTATCATATTAATTTTTAGAGCCGTAAAGATAGGAAAAGTCTGTAGTCTATAGTTAATAGTCTAAAGTCTATTTTATCAATTTACAAACCCCAGACTAAAGACTTGAGAGTTTCCGACTAAAACAATTATCTTTGTATATGAATACTGCCGAATTATTACAGAGGGCGTTAAATTTCGACTTTTTAACAAAAGAAGAAGGCGTTTTTTTATACCACAATGCAGCAACCGCCGAGTTGGCTTATGTAGCAAATGAGTTAAGAAAAATACAAGTTCCTAGTGGCAAAGTAACTTGGCAGATTGATCGTAATGTAAACACAACCAATGTTTGCATTGCCAACTGTAAATTCTGTAATTTTTTTCGCCGTCCGGGTCACGACGAAAGTTATATCACCGACATTGAAACCTATAAAGTTAAAATTGAAGAAACTTTTCGCTTAGGCGGAGATCAATTGCTTTTACAAGGTGGTCATCATCCAGATTTGGGCTTATCATTTTACGCCAATCTCTTTAAAGAGTTAAAAGAGTTATATCCAGATTTAAAGCTACACGCTTTGGGTCCGCCAGAAATAGCTCACGTAGCAAAATTAGAAGGAATTTCGCATACTGAAGTTTTAAGAGAGTTAAAAGCTAATGGAATGGATTCGTTACCTGGAGCTGGAGCTGAAATATTAAATGATCGAGTGAGAAGATTAATTTCTAAAGGTAAATGCGGTGGACAAGAATGGTTAGATGTGATGAGAGCAGCCCATCAATTAGACATTACCACTTCTGCTACAATGATGTTTGGACATGTGGAAACTATTGAAGAGCGTTTTGAGCATTTGGTTTGGATTAGAGACGTACAGAGTGAAAAACCTGAACATGCCAAGGGTTTCTTGGCATTTATACCTTGGCCTTTTCAAGATGATGGTACTTTGCTAAAACGTTTAAGAGGAATAACCAATACTATTTCTGGCGACGAATATGTAAGAATGCTAGCTTTAAGTAGAATAATGTTACCTAATGTTAAAAATATACAAGCAAGTTGGTTAACAGTTGGTAAAGCGGTGGCACAAATGTGTTTACATGCTGGAGCTAACGATTTTGGTTCAATTATGATTGAAGAAAATGTAGTTTCTGCTGCGGGTGCACCACACAGATTTACAGCAAACGGTATACAAGAAGCAATTAAAGAAGCTGGCTTTGAACCACAATTACGTGGACAACAATACAACTACAGAGACTTACCTTCTCATTTAGAAGAGCAAGTAATTACTTACTAACATATCATTTGATAGCCTAAAAAATATAAAGCATAAAAAAAGGGAAGAAAACAATTGTTTATCTTCCCTTAACTTAAACCTAAAAAATTTAACTTAATTTATTCGGATCTTTAATAAATAGATTTGCAATTTTCTTAACATCAGAACCAGTTAAAAACTCATCAAAACTTTCTGCTGCATGTGTTTGGGTAACAGCAGAACCATTAATACCTGTAATCTGTATTCCTGCGATAGTTGTGTTCTGCTCACCTGCATAAACGGCATTAACAGCAGCAACACCAGTATCATTACCATTTGCTGTATAAGCTATCCAAGGTTTTAAACCAGATGCACCAGTAACGTTTGCGGCAACCATTTGGCGAATGTGAGATGCATGACGAGCCTCTACAGCGTGAATTTGTAAAGCCGTAGTTAAAACAGGCATTCCTTTTAATATCGGTGCTTGTCCTTTATAAGCTCTAACACCTGTATCTTCAAATGCTAGTGCAACTTTTAAAAATGTTTGATAATTTGTATAAACATCTGCGAAACCACCACCGGCAGTAAAATCAAAGTCTGTATATGCTAAAGGGGTTCTTGCATTACTACCTAAGGCACCAGCAAGTAAATTAACATGCGCCTGCTCATGATTACGAATAGTAGTGATTGCGCCAAGTGCGGCTCCTGCAGGTATTAAACCTGGTGCGGCTACAACTGCATGGTTATAAAAATGGTATTCTAAGTACTCTAATGAAAGGGCAAAGTTTAAAACCTCATTAACATTAGCTGGGTTTGTTTGACCATATGCTTTTTGAAACATAGACCCCAACGCTAAAGGTAATGCAGCTAAACTAACTTTTTTACCCATATTAAAAAAGTCTTTCATTGCAGCTCTACGTGGACTTAATCTTTCATAGATTTCACCATCAACTTTTTCTATTTCTTCTAATATATTTACGATATTCATGATTTCTAATTTTAAAGATTAATAACATTAATTTTGGTTTTGATATATTTCCCAGCAATTGCTAGTACTTTATCTGGAGTTAATGCTCCATCTAATCCTTTTGCATTATCTGCACCAAGAGTTGTTAAGGTAGCCAAATCAGCAAAAGTCCCATTAGAAATTTGATCTCTAACCCATGCAGCATGACGTGCTTCTACAGAAACAATTTGACCAGCAATTACTAAATACTTCGCATCTTGAATTCTAACGCCTGCGCCATTATATGCCGCAACACCTAAATCTTCAAATGATTGAGCAGCAGCTAATACACTACTTGCGCTAGTAAAATCGATTGAAGAAAAATCTACCTCTAAACTACCGATCGCAGCAGTTCCTAATGCATTTTTAAAAAACTCTCTGTGCGCAATTTCATGAAACTGTACATCTTGAAAATAATTTTTTTGAACTGTAGTAAATGCCGATGGCGGAGCAGATGCAACTTTTATATAAAATGCAGCCTCTAATTGCTCTAAAGCATATGCATAATTTAATACTCCAAAATCATCTTTAAAATCTAGCGTAGTACCCATGCCTGTGTATACTCGATCTTTTTTACAGCCAGCTGCTGTTAATGCTACAACTGCTGCTCCTGCTCCTGCATATTGCAAAAACGAACGACGTTGTAATTTGACATCTAAAACACCAACATCATTAGGTTGTGCATTTTGATTTTCATTTAAATTTTCCATAGAATTAATTTTTAGTTTTAGGTAATGTTTAGTAAGGGATTTGATTAGACTTACGTAAGATTTTTTTAATTGGTTTTTAAGAATCAAAGAAATATTTTCTAATCGCTCTATTTTTTGATAAATTGAGCCGTACTAAAAATTGAAATCTGTGTTAAATGCGATTATAGTTGATGATGAGGAGTTTGCACGTTCTTCATTATATTTTCTGATACAAGAGAACTGTGAAAGTATTCACATTGCAGGCATAGCAAAATCTGTACTCGAAGCTCGTAGCTTATTAAATCAATATCCCATAGATTTAATTTTCTTAGATATAGCTATGCCAGGAGAGAATGGATTTGAACTCATACCTGCAGCTCAGGCTGTAAATGCATCAGTTATATTCACAACAGCTTATGATCAATATGCAATTAAAGCAATTAAGGCAAATGCATTAGATTACTTATTAAAACCTATTGATATCGATGAATTAAAATTAGCTGTTGATAAAGCAAAAAAGTTCATCAACCTTAATAAAGCTGAAAATAACAGGAATGAAAGTCTTAAAAATTTGGCAAATGATTTAACTGAACGTACAAGCATTAAAAAAATCACTTTACCAAGTGGTCAAGGTTACAGATTGGTAGACATTGATGACATTATACATATAGAAGCAGATAGTAATTATTCTGTCTTTCATTTAAGTAATTTAGAAAAGATTGCAGTTTCTAAAGTTTTAAAAGATTATGAGGAAATATTACCAGAAAAAATATTTGTTAGAATTCATAAATCCAGCATTGTAAATCTAAAATATGTTAAAGAGTACAGCAATAAAAATGGACTACAAGTTGTACTTAATAATGGAGAGTTAATTTCCGTTTCCAGAAGACGAGCTAGTGATTTTTTTGATAAAATTAAAGCATTTACCAATATACAAATTGAGAGTTAAACTGTGTGTTTTATTTATTATAACCACCCTAGTGATATTACTGGAGAGGAAAACGTATGCACAAACCACTTACTTACCTCACTATACCACAAAAAACGGATTACCAAGTAATAACTGTTTTTACGCCTTACAAGATAAAAAAGGTTACCTATGGATTGCTACTGATGCTGGGGTTAGTCGTTTTGATGGAGCAGTATTTGAAAACTTCTCTATAGATGATGGTTTGCCTGATAATCAAATCTTACAGCTTAAAGAAGACAGTAAAGGAAGAATTTGGTTTTTAGCCCTTAATGGTCAATTAAGTTACTTTTATAATGGGAAAATTTACAACCAAAATAACAATTCAAAATTAAAACAGCTAAATTTTGATGCGGTAGTTGTTTCTTTTTTTGAAGATAGTAAAGGTAAAATTTGGTTTGGCACTAATAAAAATACAATTGGGGTTTGGGATGAAAAAACATTCATCAAATATAGTTCTCCAAATCCTAACGCTCAATTTATAAACACCACCATCCACGAAGATAAACAAGGTAATATTTGGGCATATAGTTCACAAGCGGTACACCTTTTTTTGAAAAATAATTTTGTATTAGTTAAAAATACGGCCATTCCTCTTTCTTATAAAACCGTTATAAATAGCCCTAATAAATCGATGTACTTTTTAGATAAAAAAGGATTAAACATTAAAATGGGAACTTTTAATAAATTGGTATTAAGCATAGACACTAATTTATTAAACAACAGACCTGGTTACATTTATTTGGGCAATAAGCAATTATGGTTAAGTAACAATAGCGGTGTTTATGTCATTGATTTTAATGGAAAAACGAGACAAATTTTAAAAGATGTTGATGTAAACCAAATTATTAAAGATGATAAACAAAACATGTGGTTTACTACTAAAAACGGTATTTATCGGCTTCCTGATACCAAAGAAAGATTATACATATTAGACAAGAGCAACGGACTAAGTAACAACACCATTAAAAGTATAACAAAGGATAATCAAAATAGACTTTGGTTAGGATTAAATAGTGCAAATATTAATATCCTAAATTTAAGGAGTAAAGCAATTGATAAAATCGTATTGCCTAGCCCATTGAAATATAACCTGATTAAGCAATTATTTTTTGATAAAAAGAACGAAAAAATTTATTTTGCTGCAGACTATGGCTTAGGCGCACTCTCATCAACTTATCCTACCAAATCAAAAATCAATTACTTAAAAGAAACCAGTAACTCTGTATTTGTAGTTAAGAATTTTAGTGTAGATAGTGCTCAAAAATTAGCAATTGCTTTATCTTCAGGAGTAGTAATTGTAAATGACAGGTTAAATAAACTTGAATT
>JAIELS010000024.1 GCA_019752795.1 Sphingobacteriaceae bacterium | reverse complement strand
ACGCAAGGAATAGATTGGTATCTCAATTTAGTAAATGAATATACGGCAAATAAAATGATCATTATCGGCTCCAATCAAGAACACGAATATTCTTTTTGTAGCAAAAGATTAAATATTTCTGATTATAAGTAAACTGTTTATTTTCGACTGTTAAAATTGCGATAAAAAACAAAATCAAGAATAAAAATTCGCTCTAAAACCCCTCTATTTTAACCTAAAACTATTTCAAAAAAATATTTTCAATTTGCTATTGTGTAATTGAATTAAAGTGTATACCTTTGCGCCACGAAATAGGCACACAGAAAAGGTGTATATTTCAATCGAAAGGCTAAAAGCAGTAAAATATTTAAACAGCTTTTGTCACTTAATGATGACAAACCGAGTAGATTTTAGAATAGATTAATATAAGAATTTCATAGTTTAGTTTTAGGTTTAGGTTGATTGTAGCTTCGGAGTGGTTCCCGAAGCTATTTTTTTGAAACAATTTTAAGCGGAAACTTATGAAAAGAATTTAAAATAGTTTTACCTTGCGTCTTTAAAAAAAGAGACCAAATAATTAGTGATTTTATAAAAACATGGCAAAAGCATCAGAAATAAAAGTTGGCAACATTCTTCGTGTTAATGGAGAGTTGGTTACAGTTGAAGAATGGAATCATCGTACACCAGGAAAAGGTGGAGCATTTTACACAGGTAAATTTCGTAATATTAAGTCATCAAGACTGATAGAAGCACGTATGAATACAGATGAAGTAGTAGAAATTTGTCGTGTAGAAACTAACGATTACCAATATTTATATGAAGAAGGTGATTATTTAGTTGTAATGGATAATAATTCTTACGAGCAATTTAATGTTGCTAAATCATTATTTGGGCCATCTATTAAGTTTTTAAAAGAGGGAATGAGTTTATTAGTTGCTTTAGAAAGCGATGAGCCAATACAAGCGAGTTTACCTAATTTTGTAGAAATGGAAGTGGTTTATTCAGAACCAGCAGTGAAAGGAGATACTTCTACAAATGCTTTTAAAGCGGCCACAGTAGAAAATGATGTAGAAATTAAAGTGCCTATGTTTGTTAATCAAGGCGATAGAGTTAAGATTGATACCCGTACTAGCGAGTACGTAGAGCGTGTAAAATAAGGTCAAGATTAATTTGACCTTAATAATTAATGGCTTTGATTTTTTTCAAAGCCATTTTTTGTAGTTTAGAATTGCGTTGGCATACTGTGTAGACTAACAATTAATAAAATGAATAAATCATCACTTCGTAAAGAAGCTTTAAACAAAAGAAATGCGCTATCTGGCCAAGAGCTCGACGCACTAAATAAAAAGCTCTTAAAGCAGTTTAAAACGATTGATTTTTCGGAAATAAATAGCCTGCATATTTTTCTGCCAATTATTGCTAAAAAAGAACCTAATACTTTTCTGTTAATTGAATGGCTTCAAGAAAATCATCCTGAAATTCAAATTATTGTGCCAAAAGCAAATTTCGACACCAACTTGATGCATAATTATGTTTTTACTAAAAAGACAAAGCTTATTAATAATGAGTATCATATACCAGAGCCAAAAGATGGGGCTGAGTTTTTAGAAACGCCAGACCTAGTAATAATTCCCTTATTAGCATTTGATAAAAAAGGATATAGAGTGGGTTATGGAAAGGGTTTTTATGATCGCTTTTTGCAAAATATGAGCACACAAAAAATGGGATTATCTTTTTTTGATGCTACCGAAGAAATTATTGACGTACATTTGAATGATATCCGTTTGGATAAGTGCATCACACCAAATGGAATTGTAGCGTTTTAAACCGTCTAAATACTTGCAAAATGGAAAAAGAATATAAAATAACTTCGGCAAAACATTACGAGGAAACTATGATTACTATTTTCGAAATGCAAGAACAAGAAGATCCTCTTACAAAAGCTCAACTAGCCGAAATAGAGCTGATGCTTATTGCTGCGGAGAAATATGAGGCCGAAGAGCTTTAATGAAATCAGTAACCAAATATGCGATAGTTTTACCAGTTGTTAAATCTTCTCTGCTATCTGATAGTTTCTCCGCTCCTTCGCAAATGTGTAAGTAATTATACTTCATCGTATTCTTTATAAGAATTTTTCTGATGTCATCTAAAGCGAACCCACTTGGTGTTGTTGCGCTTGATAGGATATTTGCGATGCTATCTAAATCTATTTCTAATCCGCATGGTTCTGCTAAATTCTCGGTGAAATTAGCCCACTCTTGTACAATTGAACTTTCTGTTTGCAGCAGTTCTTCAAAATAGAAAGCGCTCATATTTTTATCTTTAGCAATTTGTGAGGCAATAGCTTTATTCACATAGTTTTGGTGTAGGCCAAATATTTTGTACTGTTTTAAATATCCCTTTAATATCGCTGTGCTAAAACCGTTTCCGCTATGTCTGCCCTCTGCTGGGTTTCTTAAATCGGTGTGAGCATCTATATTTACCACATTTATTTGTTGTTTGCCGTTTGCTAAATAAGCACCATAAATGATGGGAAATGCATTGTTATGTCCGCCTCCAATTACAATGGGTATCTTATTCGCGGCTATAATTTGTTGAACAATTGGATAGACCAATTCGTCTATTTGGTTTACTTTTTTACGCAAACTTTGCAGACTTTGTTCTGCAGGTTCTTCAATTTCAAAATGGCCTAAAACTAAAATTTCTTCTCCATTTAAAAACGAATTGCTTTGGGTGTTTAATATTGCTTTTAAGCTAGCTTTCCATGCAGTTTTTGCTCCGGCAACACCAAAATTGGCCCTAATGCCAACATCTTCAGGAATACCCAAAAGAACAAATTTTGCTGATGAATTGATGATTTGATCAAGGCTGGAAACTACCAAAACCCGCTCTCCTAATTTTTCTTCTCCTTCTCTTTGGTTGGTTAATGCCGAAATATCGCTCTGGGTATAAATTTTAAAACTATCCATTATAAATCTCTCCATTTAAAATAACGGTCTCTATTTGCGTCTGCCCAAAACTGTAAGGTAAAAAAGCGATAGAAGGAATGGTTTTAGTAATGATTAGATTAGCTTTTTTACCAATAGCGATACTCCCAATTTTATCACTTAATTCCATTGCCGCTGCGCCGTTTAGTGTTGCCGAATTGATAGCTTCTTCGGGTAACATTTTTAATTTAATGCAGGCTAAAGAAACTACAAAATTCATGTTGCCAGATGGCGTAGAACCAGGATTAAAATCGCTAGCTAAAGCTACAATTGCATTGGCATTAATTAACTCACGAGCATTTGCAAAAGGAATACCTAAATAAAACGAGCAAGATGGCAACAATGTGGCTATCGTGTCGCTGTTTGCTAAACTATTTAAAACAGCGGCATCTGTTTCTTCTAAATGATCTACAGAAATGGCATTGTGTTTTACCCCGATTTGTACGCCACCAGAAACTGACAATTGATTAGCATGTATCTTTGGCTTTAAGCCATAACTTGCTCCAGCAATTAAAATTTGATCCGTTTCTTCAACTGAGAAAAAGCCCTTTTCGCAAAATACATCAATATAATCTGCTAATTTTTCTTCGGCAATTGCCGGTAGCATTTGCTCAATGATTAAGTTAATATATCCTTGATGATCATTTTTATATTCTTGCGGATAGGCATGCGCCGCTAAAAATGTTGCTTTTATTGGGATTGGGAAATTAGCTTTTAAACGCTTAATCACTCGTAGCATTTTCAATTCGCTATCAACCGTTAAACCATAACCGCTTTTTATTTCTAATGCACCAGTGCCAAGTTTAATCAATTCTTTTAATCTATTACTGGCGCTTTCAAAAAGTTCATCTTCGCTAGCTAATTGTAATTTTCTAGCCGAGTTTAAAATTCCTCCGCCTGCTGCGGCAATATCTTCGTATGATTTTCCTTCAATTTTCATTACAAACTCTTCCTCCCTCGATGCGGCAAAAACAAGGTGACTATGGCTATCGCACCAAGAAGGAAGCACAAACTTTCCCGAAGTGTCTATGGATGAAGAGAGCTCAGAAATGGAAGATGGAATACTTTGCATCTCTCCAAAATCTTTAATTAAACCATTTTCTATCAAGAGCCATGCGTTTTCCAATACAGGTAAGTTAGCCAACTCGCTACCGCGAAGGGCCAGTTTTTCTTTTGGATGTACGCCAACAAGGCCTTTTATGTTTGTTATTAGCATTATGTTATGGGTTGCGAGTTGTGAGTTGCAGGCTTGGGCTCCTAACCCGTAACATTTAACCCAAAACTCAATTTAATTCCAATAAAACCGGACAATGATCAGAATGTAAAGCATCAGGTAAAATTTTAACGTTTTTAAGGCGATCTTCCATTGCTTTAGTTACCAAGTGGTAATCAATTCGCCAACCCAAGTTTTTACCTCTTGAACCAGCTCTATAACTCCACCAAGTGTAATGATGCGGATCTTTGTTAAAATGTCTAAAGCTATCTATAAAACCGTTATTCATAAACAAGTCCATCCATTCGCGTTCTTCTGGCAAAAAGCCAGATGAATTAGCGTTAGATTTTGGATTATGTATGTCTATCGCCTGATGGCAAATGTTATAATCTCCAGAAATTATTAAGCTTGGATAATCTTTTCTAAGCTCGTTAATATAGCCATCGAAAAAGCGCATGAATTCATATTTTTTGACTTGTCTTTCGTCGCCACTTGAGCCAGAAGGCATGTATAAACTCATCAAAGAGAAAGTATCGAAGTCAGCTCTCAAAATTCTTCCTTCGGCATCAATCCATTCTTCGCCACAGCCATAACTTACGTTATTTGGCTTAATTTTGCTTAAAATAGCTACGCCGCTATATCCTTTTTTTTCTGCCGGAAACCAATAATGATGATAACCTAGTTGCTCAATTAAGGCTAAGATTTCTGGTATTTGCTCTTGTAAAGCTTTAACTTCTTGCAGACAAACCATATCTGCATTTGTAGCTTCCAACCATTTAAAAAAACCTTTTGTAGCCGCAGCTCTAATTCCGTTTACATTGTATGAGATAATTTTCATTTATTTAACAGCTGCTTTTTTTAATACTTTTTCAAGCTTTCTAACTTCTTTTTTCTTTAAAACACTAATCGTCATTTTTACATCTTCTTTTGGTCTATCGCCTTTTCCGGTAGGTTCGGCAGCAATATTGTCTACCATTTCTAACCCAGAAACTACTTCTCCAAAAACGGTATAATTACGATCTAAATGCGGCGTTCCACCAATGGTTTTATAAATTTGACGTTGCCATTCTGGAATTTTAAACTTCATCCTATTGGTTTCAACTGCGTTTAGCGTCGAGTCATTCCATATCTTACCTTGAACAATGTAAAACTGTGAGCCGCTTGATGCTTTTAATGGATTTGATGAATCGCCTTCTCTCGCCGCAGCTAAAACACCTTTCTTATGAAATAGATTGTCGTTAAACTCTGCCGGAATTGTGTATTTAGGACCGCCATTTCCAAGGGATTCTTCAGGTTTCGCATCTCTCGAATTAGGATCTCCACCCTGTATCATAAATGCTTTAATCACCCTGTGAAATAAGGTGCCATCAAAATATTTTTCTTTGGTTAGTTTTAAAAAATTATCACGATGTAAAGGCGTTTCATTGTATAGTCTGATAATTACCTCTCCTTTGTTTGTGGTAATTTTAACGTATTGATTTTTTGGCTTTGCGGCAAAACTTGCGATAAAGCAAATGCTTAAAATAAGTGTAAATAATTTTTTCATGCTTATAATGATTTACGCTAAGTTATGGCAATAATTTTATTTACCAATCTTTAACACTTCAGAAATTTGAATGTTATAAATTATCTCTACCTTTGTTATAATGATGTTTAAACAAAAATCTGCTTTAGTGCTTTGCGCAATTTACGCTTTTAGTGTAATTGGTATCGCTTTGAGTATTCATTTTTGTGGAGGTAAATTAGCAGATGTTTCTTTGTATGCTGGCAAAACGGAATGTAAACTTTGCCAAACCGAGCCAGTTAACAAAGCTGATGATGGATGTTGTAAAAACACCAAAGTAGAGGCTAAAATAAAAGATAGCCACCAAGCTGAAGCATCTTTTAAACTACCTAAAATATTTAGTTTAGAAACCTACTTGCCAAGCAATGTAACGGAGATTTTTAAACCATTTTTCCCTAAATTTTTTAGTCAATTAGAAAATAAAGCACCGCCTCCGTTATCTGGAGTTTCTTTTCGTGTGTTGTATTGTGTTTTCAGAAATTAGGATAATTAATATTTAAGCTAAAGGCATCTTGGCTTTTGCTTAGCTTTTTATTTCCCATTTAGGGAATGAATGTATTATTTATTTAAAAATTTTTAAGATGAAGACCACAAAAATAATTTTAAGTTTTTTGATGCTTTTTGTAATCAATAAAGTATCAGCCCAACAAATTACAACAGTAGAAATGCAAGTAACAGGATTAACCTGTTCGATGTGTTCTCAAGCGACTGAAAAATCTTTACGGACACTAGATTATGTGAGCGACGTAACGCCAGATTTAAATAAAAATCTATTTATAATTAAGTTTAAAAAAGATAAGGACGTAAATTTTGATCAATTAAATAAAAAGGTGAAAGATGCTGGGTTTTCTATAGGTAAATTAGAGGCGACTGTGAATTTCAATCAGACAAAAATTGATGATAATGGCCAAGCTGTTGTTGGTACAAATATTTATCGTTTTGCAAATGCTAAGGATAAAGTTCTAAACGGACCAGTTAAAGTAAATGTAATTGATAAAGGCTTTGTTTCTAATAGTGTATTTAAGCAAAAGGCGGCTACTGTTAAGTTTGATTCTTATGCAACAGGAACAGGTGTTGTTAATGGAAAGAAAACAAGGATTTATCATTTGAGTATTTAAGATGTTTAAACGATTTTTATTGTTTGTGCTGATGGTAATTGGCACAAACGAATATCTTTTTGCACAGGAGCTTTATGTGTATTCAGAACCGGCAAGTAATATGCCTACTAATGCAATTGGTTTGAGATTGAGTAATGAAGGTTCTTTTAATCCTGATTTTAAAAGTAGAACAAATGTTGAGGTGATGCTGGGAGTCCATAAAAATTTGATGTTTCATGCGCAAAGTTTTATGTCTGACATGGATGGAAAATACAGATTAGAAGGAGGAAGTTTTTACGCCAAGTATAGATTTTTATCTTTAGATGAAGCTCAAAGTCATTTTAGAGCCGCCGCTTTTGCAAGAATAAGCACAAGTAATAGAAAAAGTTTTACAGAGGATATTAATTTAGAAGGAGATAATTCTGGCTGGCAAGGCGGATTAGTTTTTACGCAGTTATTACACAAGTTGGCACTCTCGGCAACTGTAGGCTACAACAAAACTTTTGTAAAAGATGGGCTTGTTAGTGTTGGGCATAATTATGGGCTTTCTCGTCCTAACGAAATGTTTAACTATAGTTTATCATCGGGTTACTTATTGTTCCCCGTTATTTACAAAAATTATAGTCAGCCAAATTTTAACCTGTATTTTGAAGTTTTAGGTAAAACTAATCCCGAAAATGGGAATTCTTATGTAGATTTTGCGCCGGCGGTTCAATTGGTTTTAAATAGTAAAACTAGAATTGATTTAGGCTATCGTTTTCAAGTTGCCGGAAATATAGCGAATAGATATTCGAAAAATATGTACCTAGCAAGGGTGGAATTTAATTTTTTTAACGCATTAAGTAAAAAATCATGAAAAAAGTATTTGTAATCATTACCTTATTATTTGCTACTGGATTAGCCGGAAGTGCACAAAGTGTGGTAGCCACAAGAGAGTTT
>JAIELS010000200.1 GCA_019752795.1 Sphingobacteriaceae bacterium | reverse complement strand
TTCTAAATTGCTTAGTTAATTGAGCAGTTACTGACCAGTTATATCCACCTTTAGCATTGTCTAAAACTATTGCATTAAAATTAGAAGTACCAGCTGCAGCTCCATTTGCTACAGGTAAACCAGCAGAATTTAGAGGATTAATATATCTTTGATTATTGACAACTGGGAAAAATTGTCTAGTATCACCATAACCTGAAATACTATAAGCAGTTGGATCTACTAAATTTGCATTACGAGCAACAGCTACGTTAATATCTTTGCCATATATACCTTCTAAGGTTCCTATTAAACCCCATGGTAATTTAACATCTACAGCCATGCTTGATTTCCAAGTTTGAGGAGATTTCAAATTAGGCGACATTACGCTGATACCTGAACTAGGAATGCTTGTTCCAGCGGCACCTTTTGGACCTACTAGGTTTGGGGCAATATTCGGACTAAATAATGGAGGTAATGTACTACCATTAGCTCCGTTATAAAATTGAGTAAACTGTAATAATCCAGCATCACCAGATTGAGATACGATCCACACAAAAGGAATACGACCAGTAAATATACCTGTACCACCTCTTACTTGTAATGAACGATCTCCATTCACATCCCAGTTAAAGCCAAAACGAGGAGAATAGGTCAATTTATTTTCTGGCAACACACCTGTATTAATTTTTTGTCCGTTAGCAAAAGTTAAACCAGCAACCAAAGGATGTGTTCTAACTTCATCAACACTAGGGTAAGATGCTTGTTCAAACCTAATACCTGCTGTTAATTTTAAACGATCTGAAACAGCAAATTCATCTTGCAAATAGGCAGAGTATTGATTATACTTAAATGTTGGATATGCTTGAGAACCATCAGCCGTAAGCGGATAAGTTACAGAATACTGCAAAGGTCTTGCATCATTAACAAAATCTTCCCAAGTTCTGAAGGTATAAAATCCAGTGCCATAACGTTGAAAACCATTTTTAGTGGTACTAAATTCTGCTTGCAAACCTAATGTTAAATTGTGTTTACCCAAAGCCATTCCTAATTCGTCACTATAGGTAATGCCTTTAACATCTCTTAGGTTACCATAAGTAAACGCTTCATAACCAAAAGTAGTTCTAACAGCGCCTGCATTATTACCATTTGCTACACCATCCAAAATATCAACCAATGGGAAAGGAGAACTATCCGAAGTTCTAGGATCATTTTGATGAGAATAAGCTACACGAATTGTATTCGTTATCTTACTACCAAATGAAGAGTTTAACTCAGCAGTTCCTGAATATAAATTTGCCGCTTCGTAGTAGTTAGAGTTTGAAAATTGCATGGCTGTAATCGCACCTCTATTTGCCGAATAAAGATTTGGAGCTGCAACACCTGAGCTACCAGTAGATGTACTGGCATTTCTTGGCGAATTACTTTCTACTTGATTGTAACGGATGCTAAATCTGTGATTCTTAGAAATATTCCAATCTAAGCGCCCAAAGAATTTTTCGTTGTCTGCAACATTCTCATAATTCTGATAAAGACCTGGATCATAACCATATTTTGACATTAAATGCGATTTAACACCTTCTAAAAATTCAGCAGTTGGTTTTGCAACAAAACTTGGAGTACCTGGAGCACCAAAATTAAGTTGAGGTGTAGATGCAATTCTGCTAGATCCTGGAGATTTAGTAATTTTCTTTTCATAGTTTACAAAAAAGAATAATTTATCCTTAACAATTGGACCTCCAAAACTTACACCATAGTTTTTCTCATCTAAATTCTGTAAATTTTTAATGGTATAATCACCAGCTTTACGACCTTGTTGGTCATCGCCACGCATCGTATAAAATACGTTTCCGGTGAATTTATTTGTACCTGAACGTGTCACTGCATTTACTGAACCACCAGTAAAACCTGTCTGACGAACATCATAAGGAGTTACGTTAATGGAGATTTGTTCTAATGCATCTATAGAGATTGGAGAACCACCAGCTGGAATGTTTGAACCAATACCGAATTGGTTATTATAGTTAGCACCATCCACTGAAAAATTGTTTGAACGATAGTTACCACCACCAATACTTGTACCATTTGATTGTGGCGTTAAACGTGTAATATCGTTTACACTACGAGAAATTGTAGGTAAAGTTTGAATTTGCGCTCTGCTTACTACTGTGTTTGCACCACTTTTATTAGAATTTAAAATTGGATTAGAACCTGTACCTACGATAGTCACTGCATTTAATGTTGAGCTATTATCTTCCAGCATCACATTTAATACAAATGCTTCGCCTAATTTCAACGTCACATCGTCAATTTTTTGAGTTTTGTAACCCAAAAAACTAATTTCAATAACATAAGGACCACCAACACGCATATTACCTATGGTATAACGACCACTTTCGTTTGTCATTACACTATAAACCGTACCGGTTGGTGTGTGTGTAGCTTTAATACTAGCACCTGGCATAGCATCTTTGGAATCTTTCACAGTTCCAGTCATTGATGATGTGGTTACCTGAGCTTGCGCTACAGAGATAAAACCAACAAATGCAAAGACGATTACTACAAATTTCAATAGTAAAGATTTCTTCATACTCTTTTAATTATTTTTTTGTTTTTGTTAAGATATGTTAAAATATCGCCACAAATGTAAATATTTATTTATTCATCATGCTTATTTTTAATGTTAAATAATTATTAATTAATCCAAAACTTACCAACAGTTAACATATTGTCACAGGATATAACTATCAGTTTACCAATAGTTTGTTAATACGCGTTAGTCATTTTTATTAAAAATTATTTACCTTACAATTTCTTACCAATGTTAAAAGGATATTACGGAATTTGATTTTAAGTATTTTAACCAACATTTTTTTTAATTTTGACCAATATTTAAACTGAAATCCATTTAAAATATTTCAGTAGATACTGATAAAAATGATTAAGAAATCATTTCATATTAATCATGATTACTTTTATTTCAAAAATTTAAAAACAAAAATAAATACATGAACTACGATTTAATTGTTTTAGGTAGCGGTCCAGGTGGATATGTAGCTGCAATACGAGCTTCACAATTGGGTTTAAAAACTGCCATTGTAGAAAAAGAATCTTTAGGAGGCATTTGTCTTAACTGGGGATGTATCCCAACAAAAGCTTTATTAAAAAGTGCGCAAGTATTCGAATATATTAACCATGCTGCAGATTATGGCATTAATGCTCCAGAAGCTACGGCAGATTTTGCAGCGGTAATTAAAAGAAGCCGTGGTGTTGCCGAGGGCATGAGTAAAGGCGTACAATTTTTAATGAAAAAAAATAAAATTGACGTAATTATGGGTACAGGTAAAGTTAAACCTGGCCAAAAGATTGAAGTTAAAGCTGCAGATGGCTCACAACAAGAATTAACAGCTAAAAACATCATCATTGCTACCGGAGCTCGCTCTAGAGAATTACCTAACTTAAAACAAGATGGCAAAAAAGTAATCGGTTATCGTCAAGCAATGGTGTTACCTGAGCTACCTAAATCTATGGTAGTAGTAGGCTCTGGCGCTATCGGTGTAGAGTTTGCTTATTTCTATGCTACAATGGGTACAAAAGTAACTATAGTAGAATTTATGGAAAATATTGTTCCTGTAGAGGATGAAGATGTTTCTAAGCAAATGTTACGTAGTTTGAAAAAAACTGGTATTGAGATTTTAACTTCTTCTAGTGTAGAATCTGTTGATACAAGTGGTACAGGCTGTAAAGTACAAGTTAAAACTGCTGCTGGCATGCAAACAATTGAGTGTGATATTGTACTTTCTGCTGCTGGCATTGTTGCCAATATAGAAAATATTGGTTTAGAAGAAACAGGTATTAAAACTGAAAACGGTAAAGTTGTAGTTGATGAATTTTACAATACTTCTGTAAAAGGATATTACGCTATTGGTGATATTGTTGGTGGTCAATCTTTAGCACACGTTGCCTCTGCAGAAGGCATTCTATGTGTTGAGAAAATTGCTGGTCAGCATGTAGAACCATTAGATTATAATAACATACCAGGCTGTACTTACGCTAGCCCAGAAATTGCTTCTGTGGGTTATACTGAAAAAGCGGCTAAAGCTGCTGGTTACGAATTAAAGATCGGTAAATTCCCTTTCTCCGCTTCTGGTAAAGCAAGTGCTTCCGGAGCAAAAGATGGTTTCATTAAATTAATATTCGATGCAAAATACGGAGAATTATTAGGCGCACACATGATTGGTGCGAACGTTACCGAAATGATTGCCGAAATTGTTGTAGCTCGTAAACTAGAAACAACTGGTCACGAAATGATTAAAGCTGTACATCCACACCCTACCATGAGCGAAGCCATTATGGAAGCTGCAGCTGATGCTTACGGAGAAGTGATCCATTTATAGTTAGAAGTCCGGAGTCGGAAGTCTGGTAGACTAATACCAAATAAAAAACCCTTTAGCTAGTTCTAAAGGGTTTTTTATTTGGTAGCTATGCATAAACATTCTATTTTTACAGCAATACATCTTACACCCTACCTTTTACTTGATATGAAACTACATACCATTAACACAGGCTTATTTAAATTAGATGGCGGTGCCATGTTTGGCGTTGTACCTAAATCTATTTGGCAAAAAAGTAATCCGGCAGATGCCAACAACATGTGTACATGGGCAATGCGATGCTTATTAATTGAAGATGGTAGTCGACTAATTTTGGTTGACAATGGTATTGGCAATAAACAGGATGAAAAATTTATGGGTCATTATTTTTTGCATGGCGATGATACTTTAGACCGTTCCCTAGCAGCAAAAGGGTTTAGCAGAGATGACATTACTGATGTTTTCCTTACCCATTTACATTTCGACCATTGTGGTGGCTCTATCGAGCGAGTTGGGGATAAACTTCGCCCTGCGTTTAAAAATGCGTTATATTGGACCAACCAACAACATTGGGATTGGGCAATTGAACCTAATGCAAGAGAAAAAGCTTCCTTTTTAAAAGAAAACATTATACCAATCCAAGAAAGCGGACAATTAAGATTTATTCCCTCACAAAATGGGGTATTATTTCACGAAGGCTTTACCATTCGCTTAGCATTTGGACATACAGATGCGATGATGTTACCTCAACTACAATACAAAGACAAAACAATTGTTTACATGGCAGATTTATTGCCTTCTGTTGGTCATATTCCGCTTCCTTATATAATGGCTTATGATATGTTTCCGCTACAAACTTTAAAAGAGAAAGCAGAATTTTTAACAGAAGCTGCCGCTAATGATTATATCCTTTATTTAGAACACGACCCAATAAATGAATGTTGCACTGTACAACAAACAGAAAAAGGAGTTAGATTGAAGGATACTTTTAGTTTAGCTGAAGTTTTGTAAGCAACTAAAAAATCGTTATCCCCATAAAAATGGGAATCTTAAAGCGAAAAGCAAAATCACAAACCGAATTATCGCATTACGATACCCAATCGAGTTGGATATGACGTTAATATGCCGACAAAATACTTAATAAATATCTCTACTTAAATCTACTCTAAACTCTAAAATATCCCCAGGCTGACAATCTAGCACCCTACAAATTGCTTCTAGCGTTTCTAAACGAACTGCTTTAGCTTTCCCTGTTTTTAATATCGACAAATTAGACATGGTAATCCCTACCCTTTCACTTAGTTCGGTTAAGGACATTTTCCGTTTGGCTAACATGACGTCGAGATTTACTATGATGGGCATCTTTTTGTGAGTATGGAGATGTGGTAATTGATAATTGGAAACTTTACTAAATGGTTAAATCTTGTTCTTGTTGTAAAGCCATACCTCTTTTAAATGCGGTATAAATTAGATAACAAAACGCAGATAAAATAATTATAAAGTAATCGTATTGCCAAAAAGAATAAGTAATGGTAACACCATCCGTAGAATAATTGAAACTAAAGATGATATAAATTATCAAATTTACAATATAGGTATGACTACCCAAAATCAAGAGCAAGAATGCAATTTTACGTAAGCGATTAACATTTAATTCGTAAAATCCTTTGTTTCTTGAAATGTCTAATAAAAACTGAAAGACTAATTTAATCGCAAATAAATAACCTATTGTAAATAAAAACATAGTTAGATATATCAAAATCTGAATTGAGATTTTCCAAACCAAAGAATTAACAGGAATAAGTATGCTGTTATCATCTACTGAATAGTTATAATCTACTTTATGATCGACATAAGATATAGAGTATTCTTTTCCTATTTTGGTAAGTTTTGTTTTTGAAAGATAGCCAACACCATTATTGGTATAGTAGACGAGATACTTAGGCCCTTCAGTTTCTTGAATTTTAAGGCCAATTTTACTCAACTTTACATATACTTGTAAATTTGGACTTTTATATAAAGGTCTACTTTGTGAAGGTTTAACCAATCCAATAAAACCCCCAGACCATCCGCTGTAACCATCGAAACCTTGTATATAATTTTGTTTTTCCCTATTTACACTATCTAATTTTGTTTGGACTGACCTTATTTCAGCATTTAAACTGTCTCTTCTGTTTTCAGTAACCGTATAAGCATCCAAACCATAACTATAATCGGGATAGTAATTAAATAATTCTATCTTACCTATAAATAAGAGCGCAATTATTATTAGACAAATTGTCGAAAGAATTTTTGGGCTTAATTTCATATCGTTAAATCTTGTTCTTCTCTAAGTTGTTTATTAAAATTAGCTACTGTAGCTGCATAAAAAACCAACATTGTGATTATGATGTAACTAATATTTGCACCAAATAAATTAGGAAAAATTTTAGTTAAAATGTATAATATTTTCTGGTCAATAAGATTTGGCCACTCGATTGGCATTATCTTGATAGTTAACACCAATAAAACAACGGTAATCACCAACAAAAACCATTTTAAATATTTTATCAGTTTATATAATGAGTTACCTGTAAATAATTCTGGATTGGATAATTTCTTACTTGAATATTGTAAATATCGATCTAGACTGACAAGAAACAGTAAATAATAACTAAAACTAATGTTATCATAATAAGCTTGAAATTCTGTAATATTTTTAGAGACTTCATACATTAAAAAAAAGAAAACAATTGAAATAAATAAAATTCTAACTATGATGATAAACAAAAGATTAATTGACAAGTATTTTGCTGGTTTTTTAAATTTTAAATCTTTCATCTTTTATATCGTTAAATATTTTTCACTACAAACATAAAACAAAATATATTACAAGTCAAAATATATTTATCGTTTTACAATATATTTATTTTGAATTACGGTTAAAACTGTCAAATTGCCTCAAATTAAAATTGGAATGATTTTTGTTGTTAAGTAATTGTTAAAAAATGTGACATAAACTATAACATTTTCAGCAATTTAACCTTTCTTTCTATGCAAAATTTTGTAATTTTGCAAAATCGAAATTTATAACACGACGAATAACACACATAAATGAGACAACTCAAAATTACCCAATCGATTACCAATCGCGAAAGTCAATCATTAGACAAATACTTACACGAGATTGGAAAAGTAGATTTAATTACCGCAGAAGAAGAAGTAATATTAGCCCGTAAAATTCGTGAAGGTGACCAAGCCGCTTTAGAGCGCTTAACCAAAACCAACTTACGTTTTGTGGTATCGGTAGCTAAACAATATCAAAATCAAGGATTAACCTTAGGCGATTTAATTAACGAAGGAAACTTAGGTTTAATTAAAGCAGCAAAACGTTTTGATGAAACTAAAGGTTTCAAATTCATCTCTTATGCAGTTTGGTGGATTCGTCAATCAATTTTGCAAGCAATTGCAGAACAAAGTCGTATAGTACGTTTACCACTTAACCAAGTGGGTTCATTAAGCAAAATCAGTAAAGCTTTCTCTAAATTAGAGCAAGAATTTGAACGTGAACCTTCTCCGGA
>JAIELS010000065.1 GCA_019752795.1 Sphingobacteriaceae bacterium | reverse complement strand
TTCCCTACTTCGATAACATTCAATTTATCTATATTTTTTAAAGTAGGTATATTACCTAAATGCTTTACACCGGTATAATTTAAAATATAACATTGACTTTCAAAATTTTCTTCGCCATTAAATATAATGCCTTTTATTACGATATTGTGTTGATTTAAAGTGTTGATAGTGAGTAAAGTGTGATTAATACTCCCTAAATAATGCTGAGAAATTAAAATTACTTCAATATTCAAATACTTAATTAAATCTAAAATTAGTTCTTTACTATTTAACGGAACCATTAATCCACCTGCACCCTCTACAATTAAATTATTATCAGTTTTTGGCAATTGAAAATTGTTTAACTCAATCTCAATTCCATCTATTTTTGCTGATAAATGAGGAGACAAGGGCTGGGTTAAACGATAAGTTTCAGGATGAATAACTGTTTGATTATTGCTAATTAAACTTTCGATCGTCATACTATCACTTTGTGCCAAATCTCCAGATTGAATAGGTTTCCAATAATCTGCTTTTAATTTCTCTGTGATTATTGCACTAGTAATTGTTTTTCCAATTCCGGTCCCAATTCCAGTTATAAAATATTGTTGAGCCATTTATTAAAATGATTTTAATTCATTAACCAAATTTTCAATTTCTTGATCGGTATTGTAAATATGTAAACATATTCGCAAGCGTTCTTTTCCTTCTGCAACCGTAGGACTTAAAATAGCCTTCACATCAAAACCTTTAGATTGGAGTTGCAAAGCAGCATTTCTAGCGCTTTCGTTTCCAGAAAATAGAATGGTTTGGATTGCGCTTTCACTCTTAACAGTTGGCAGATTTATTTCTTCAATTAATTGATTATAAAGTGCTATTTTTTCTTGAATTTGAAGATGAAAACTGCCATTAGATAGTAATTGATAAGCGCAGTTTATAGCAACCATCTGATGTAATGGAGCTGCTGTTGTATAAATAAAAGATCTTGCAAAATTAATGAGATAATTCCTTAAGGTATGGCTTCCTAAGATAATTGCACCATGTATGCCAATTGCTTTTCCAAAAGTTATAATACGAGCAAAAACATCATTTTCTAAATTTAGTTGTGAGGTCAATCCTCTTCCTTGATCTCCAAAAATACCAGTAGCATGTGCTTCGTCAACTATTAAATTTGCCTGATAAATTTTGCAAAGTTTGACAATATCTTTTAACGGAGCGATATCTCCATCCATAGAATAAACGCTTTCTACAACAACGTAAACTAATCCTTTTGCATTTTTTAATTTACTTTCTAAATCAATTAAATCATTATGTTTAAATTTAAATCGATCTGCATGACTTAATCTTGCGCCATCAATTAAGCTAGCATGTATCAGCTCATCAGTAATAATGGTATCTCCACGCTGTGGGATAGAAGATAATATACCAATATTTGCATCGTAGCCAGAATTGAAAATTAATCCACTTTGTGCATCATGAAAATTAGCGATAAACTGCTCTGTTTCCTCAGTAAATTTATTATTACCGCTTAACAACCGAGAACCGCCTGAGCCATTTTTAAGATCGATGAGCTGTTTGCTTTGTTCGTTAATCAATTTTTTTAATATTGAAGACCTTGCAAAACCTAAATAATCATTTGAGCAGAAATCGAATGGAAACGAAGTTGTTGTGAGCTCTCTTAATAATCCTTTTTCAATTCTTTCATTCAGTTTTTGTTGAAGAAAATTTTCAGCTCGGTTCATTGGCAGCTGGTTTTATATAGATACAAAACTAACAGCTATTATTACTAAAAAGCAAATTGTTAATGCAATAATATAACAAAAGTTTAAGAAGAATATTTTTAATACGGTAACCCATCTGGTGCTACCATAAAATGTTCTTAACGATCTGTAAATGTACCAAATGATGTAAATCGCACACAAAATACCAAGCCAAGCATCAATTTCATAAATGAAACCAAATATCCATTGCAATAACATTGTAATTAAAATACTTAAGAAAATTGCCGAGTGTAAATGGAAAGAATAGATTAAATGTTCGTAATAATACCTGCTTTTGTTAATGTAAACTAATTTTAAAATTAAGGCGAACAGCGGTAAAAGCAAGAACATCATTTTTGGAATGTTATGCAATAAGTCTTCTAAAAATTTTTCAGAAGGATCGTCATATTCATTTAATTGAATTGTTCTTTTTATGAAATAATGCTTTATAAACCCATCTCTTTTATCTTTAGCTAATGTCGCTTGGTTTTTTTCGTACTGTACAACAGATGTGTCATTGATTTTCCAGTTATTATAAATTTTGTTTTTCTTTTTACCACTACTAACACTGAAATTTCCACCTTCATTTTCCCTTCCAGTTCTTGCTCTTTCTATTATGCTGTCTCTTAAACCGTTGGTATTTGGTACATATTTTAAACCTGCTTTAACTTCTTCTAATTCTGCAGCTGTTAATGTATCTACTTTCTTTTTAACAGTTTTGCTTGTTTCGGCTTTGGGTTTTACATTTTCTTTATCCTTGTCTTCACTTGAACCTTTTCCACCTAAAATAAATAGAAAAAATACAATACTTACAAATATGTATAAACGAATAGGGTGTATAAAAGACACTCTTTTACCAGCAACATACTCTTTTGTTAGTTGGCCTGGATTTAATAACAAAGGTTTTAAAGTACCGAAAAATTTATGCTCGAAGTGAAAGTAATCTGCAATAGCATGTGCTACCATGTGTAGCGCATCTTCTTTAACAACTATATTCTCCTGTCCGCACTTTGGACAGAATTTTTCTTCAACTATATGTCCGCAATTAAGACAATCTTTTTCTTCTCTAAGTTTAACTGATGACATGGTTCGGTACTATAAATTGGGGTTTTAATGTGCAATTTTTTCAATAGCTTCAACTTCTGCTCTAGTATGTTTATGTTTAAAGAAAATCATAAAAAGTACTGTTATTACCAAAGCGTAAATAGTAAACGAAAGCCAAATGCTATGCCAATCTTTAACATCTAAAGCTCTGCTTAAGTTGCCATTTTCTAATACAGTAATACCTTTATCTCCTAAAAATTTCAATAAATGTTGATCATTTGTTGAGGCATTTACATGAGTTGCGAGGGATTGAATATTAGTATAGGCTGCCGTAAAATATTTTTGAATCATCCAACCAGAAACTACGCTTCCTAATACAGCTCCAAAACCATTGGTCATCATCATAAATAATCCTTGTGCTGATGAACGAGTTTTAGCTGTAGTTGAAGTTTCTACAAATAATGAACCTGAGATGTTGAAGAAGTCAAACGCCATTCCGTAAACAACACACGAAAGAACAATCATCCATAAATTTCCAGCAGGATCTCCATATGCAAATAGTCCAAATCGGAAAACCCAAGCCAACATTGCGATAACCATTACTCTTTTAATGCCAAATCGTTTTAAAAAGTACGGAATAGCTAAAATAAATAAGGTTTCAGAAACCTGAGAAATAGACATAATGATAGTCGAATACTTAATTACAAATGATTCTGCATAAACAGGAAGCAATTTAAATTCATCCAAAAATACATCTCCATAAGCATTCGTTAATTGCAAAGCTCCTCCCAAAAACATGGAGAATATGAAGAATAATGCCATTTTATAATTAGCAAATAATTTAAAAGCATCTAATCCAAACTTTTGAGATAATGTGGATTTATCGCCCATTAATTTTGATGGTGGACATTTAGGTAATGAAAATGCATAAATACCTAATCCTAAAGCTGCAATACCTGCAATGTAGAATTGATTTGCACTTGCTTTACTACCCGTTAAATTAGTAATCCACATGGCCGCAATAAATCCAACGGTTCCCCATACTCTAATTGGTGGAAAATCTTTTACTACGTCTAAATTGCCTGATTTTAATGTTGTGTATGATATAGAATTACTTAAGGAAATGGTTGGCATGTAAAAACACATGGCTAAAAAGATAATCCAAAAGAACTCATTAGGTGTTTCTACTTGCGGAATGTAAAATAACGTAGCCGCATATAAAATATGAAGTATGCCATATAATTTTTCGGCATTGATATATTTATCTGCAATTATACCCGTTATTGTAGGCATAAACAATGAAGCAAAGCCCATTGTAGCAAAGATTAAACCGAATTGTGCACCATCCCATTGTTTGGTTCCGAACCAATAGTTGGCTATAGTAATTAACCATGCGCCCCATACAAAAAATTGCATAAAGCTCATTATAGTTAGGCGAAACTTAATATTCATAAAATCTTTGTTTTTGGTTTTTAAAAGCTACGTAAGTTATCATTATTTTGAAACAATAGCTACATAGAGATGAAAAATGTGGAATAGTAAAAGATTGTTGAAATTTTATTGTAAAAACGCAATTAAAGTCAGGATAAAATCTATTTTTCTAAATTTCTTTTAGCGATTTCATCTCTAATTCTTGCTGCTTTTTCATAAGCTTCTTCTGCTAAAGCCTCATTAAGCTTCTCTTGTAACTCTTCAATACCTAAAGATTGGTATCCTGAGACTGGAATAGACGTAGGCATGTCTTCAGAGCTTTGTTCTTTAGTGATTGAATCTAAATTTTCTAAAAATAGAAAGTCGTTGCTTTCAATTACAATTCCTGCTGATGATAAAATAAACTCATAGGTATAAATAGTAGCATTAAATCTTACTGCTAAAGCAATAGCGTCTGATGTTCTTGCATCTATTTCTTGAGTGTTTTGACCGTCTGTACAAATTAGTTTGGCGAAAAATACACCATCAACCAAGTTGTAAATAATAATTTCTGATATTTCTATTTGATAAGCATGGGCAAAAGTCTTGAAAAGATCGTGTGTAAGCGGACGAGTAGGGGTCATCTTTTCTATTTCTATAGCAATAGCTTGGGCTTCAAAAGCACCAATAATAATGGGTAAGCGTCTGCGACCATTTACTTCGCCCAGAACTAATGCATATGCGCCAGATTGGGTTTGGCTATAGGATAAACCTACAATATCAAGTTTTACTTTTTTCATAAATTAGAAATGTCATATTGAGCTTGTCGAAATATCTCTTTTAATAAATCCTTCGACAAACTCAGGATGACAAATTATTTTTATCCTTTATGTGCTTTTAATGCAGCGATTATCTTTGGAACAACTTCAAAAGCATCACCAACGATACCGTAATCTGCAACTTTAAAGAATGGAGCTTCTGGATCTTTATTAATTACAACAATAACTTTAGATGAACTTACACCTGCTAAATGCTGAATTGCTCCAGAAATACCAATTGCAATATAAAGATTTGGACTAATCGCTATACCAGTCTGTCCAACGTGTTCTGAGTGTGGTCTCCAATCTGCATCAGAAACTGGCTTAGAGCAAGCTGTAGCCGCACCTAAAAGTGAAGCTAATTCCTCAATCATTCCCCAATTTTCTGGGCCTTTTAATCCTCTACCAGCAGATACTACTAATTCTGCATCAGGTAATGAAATTTTATCAGTTGCTCTAACAATCTCTTTAACTATAGCAGTTAAATCCGTTGACTTAATTTCTGGACTAAAGTTTTCGATTGCTGCATCTACAGCATTTTCTTTAACTCCAAAAGCATTTGGGTTTAAAGCAATTACTTTATTTTCAGATGTTAAAGTGGTTATCGCAAAGGCTTTACCAGAGAAAGCAGATTTCTTAACAGAGAAACCACCATCAAAGTTTGGCATTTCAACAGCACCATCTATCAAGCCTGCTTTAAGTTTTACTGCAATACGAGGAGCTAAACCTTTGCCTGTAAATGAGTTAGAAAGTATAACTAAATTTGCACTTTCTTTCTTCGCAGCTTCAGCAATAACCGAAGCGTAAGCTTGATTTACGAAGTTTTTTAATTGATCTACCGATACATTTAATACTTTAGCTGCACCGTATTTTCCTAATTCTTTTAAATCACCTTCTGCAACATTACCGATTGAAATTGCAGTTAGGTTTGTATTTTGATGATCTGCGATAGCTTTTGCATAAGAAACGGCTTCAAAAACAGATTTCTTAAATTTACCTTCGGCTTGTTCTACATATACTAATACTGACATATATTTTTTGTTTAGTTGTTTAGTTGTTTGGCTATTAAGTAGTTGCTTAATTATGAAACAATAAACACTTTAATAAAATTTAATTAATAATTTGTGTAAAGTAAATACTCTACATCTCAATTTATATTACCTTAGCTTCACTATGTAATAATCCAATTAAGTCTTCAGCACTTTCTGCTGGCACCAATTTAACAGCACCACGTGGAGCAGGAGTTTCAAACTTCGTAACTTTAGCCAATTCATCAATTGTAGATGATTCTACTACTGTTAAAGGTTTTGTTCTTGCAGACATAATTCCTCTCATGTTAGGTATTTTTGCTTCTGCTGTTCCTTCTGCGCAACTAGCTACAAACTTACCAGTTACAGAAACAACTTCTTTTCCACCTTCAATTTCACGTTCAATTGTGGCTGTTGTTCCGTCGTAATCTAATTTTTTAATGATAGAAATAGATGGAATGTCTAAAAACTCACCAATCATTGCTGCTACTTGAGAGCCATTGTAATCAATAGATTCACGCCCACATAAAATCATGTCGAAATCGTTAGCTTTAGCATATTCTGCAATCTGAAAAGCAGTAAAATAGGCATCTCTAGGGGTTGCATTAACTCTTACAGCATCATCAGCGCCTATTGCTAATGCTTTTCTTATTGTTGGTTCAGTAGCCGCTTCGCCAACGTTAATAACAGTAACAGTTCCTTTTCCACCTTCACATAATTCAATTGCTTTAGATAACGCAATCTCATCATAAGGATTTACTATAAATTGTACTCCAGCAGAATTGAATTGTGTATTATCGCTAGTAAAAGTTATTTTTGTTGTCGTGTCTGGCACGTTACTAATACAAACTAATATTTTCATATTTTATATATTTGATTAAAGGTAATAAAACCAACATTAGCGAACATTAAGCGAACGATGATTTCCTTAAATTGTCTTTGTGCAAATCTAATTAAAAAAGCAGGGATTTAAAATGCAAAATACACGATTAAATAAGTTATTAGAGTTTTTAGACAATGATCCTAACGATAGCTTTATTTTATACGCTTTAGCAACAGAATATAATTCATTAAATGACATTGAAAAAGCATTTAACTATTATTTAAAGCTAGTAAATGAACATCCTAATTATGTAGGTACATATTATCATTTGGGTAAGTTGTATGAAAAACAAGGTGAAAAAGATAAAGCGATTGATATTTACCAAAAAGGAATGTTAATTGCACGTTCTAAAAGAGACATGCATGCGCTTTCTGAACTTCAGGGTGCTTACAATACTGCAGCTGGATTAGATTATGAAGATGACTAAAATAAATAACTTAGCTAACTAAAACTCTATAAAGCACTCGATGACAAAACGCCACCTTTTATTTATTAAAAATGTAATATTTTTTACATTTACTGCATTTGGCGGTGCGCAGGCTCATGTTGCTCTTTTACTAAGGTATTTTGTTAAAAAAAATCAGTTTATTACTGAAGAAGATTTATTAGAGCTCAATGCGTTAGCTCAAGTTTTGCCAGGCCCTGCATCTACACAAACAATAGTTGGTATTGGGTATAAAGTTGGTGGTTTAAAGTTAGCAATTCTTACTTTTTTAATCTGGATTTTGCCTTCGGCAGCAGTAATGACTTTAGCTGCAATTAGCTATGCTTTATTAGATCAGAAACAGAAATTTGTAGAAATATTAGAATACATTCATCCTATTGCATTAGGAATAGTTGCCTATGCAGCATATAATTTAGGTAAAAAGGTTTTAAAATCTGAAATTTTAGTTCTTTTAGCCTTAGGTGCTATAGTAGCAACGTTAGTTTTAAAAAATGCTTACGTTTTTCCATTAGCTATTTTGATTGGTGGTATGATATCTTCAGCAATAGGTACACCTACAGAAGAGAGTGAAATTAGAGTTCGCCTAT
>JAIELS010000145.1 GCA_019752795.1 Sphingobacteriaceae bacterium | reverse complement strand
AAAAAAGCAATTTTTGAAGCCTCAATTTTCTCATTTCCCATTCGTGGATTTTGTGCTAAACCCAATAGTGGAAATAAAATGAATAATGCTATAATTAATCTTTTCATTATAATTTATAAGTTATTTGATAATTCATTAGTAGTATAATGATCTAAAATATAATTTTCTAATTCTGCATCAGATGGAGATGAAGAAGTTAAACTTTCACTTTCTATTAAATGTTCTATAATTACACTTTCATCTATATCATAAAGCATTTGTTCACTGGCAATTTCTGTGTTTCGATTTTGTGTAAGTGTACTTTGTTGATTTAAATATAATCCAGAAGCTGTTAGTATAATAAAACAAGCAGCTGCAGCATATCTCATTAAATCAGAACTCCACAATTTAAAAACTTTTGTTTTAGGTTTTAATGCAGAAGTTTTACTTAATATTTGTGCATTTAAATTATCGAAATAATTAACTGGTGTTTTAAAGCCATCATTATCAGTTAAATTTTTAAACTTATCTATTGCAATTCTGGCTTCAATATTTGTGCCTAATTCTTCAAAATAATTTTCAGGAACTGAAAATCCTTGGTTTTCTCTTTGCATTAAACTATCTACAAAAACAGATTGGTTAATGTGAGTTTGCAAATCTCCAAAATATTGATCAGGTACACGAAATGGTGTAATTCTAGGCAAGCTCGCTAACAGCGGTGCTTCCATTTCCCAGTCTATATTTTCATCTCTTTTCATTTTCTTTTATAGGTTATGAATCTATCATGAGTGTTTATAATTTCTGTTGAAACTCATGATGGTTTCATCTTTTTTATTCATTATGTATTATTGATACATTTTATTGCAAAAGGTTTAATACCTAATCTTCATTTATTAAAATACTTTCTATTTTTTTAACAGCAATATGAAAAGAGGCCTTTAAAGCACCTACCGTTGTGCCTAAAACTTCAGATATTTCATCATATTTCATGTCATCAAAATACTTCATGTTAAAAATAATGCGCTGTTTTTCTGGTAGGGTTAAAATAGCTTCTTGTAATTTTCTTTGTGCTTTATCTCCATCAAAATAGGAAGAAGAAGCTAGGCTATCTGCCAACTCTCCACTCACATCATCTAAGGAAATGTTATTTTTAAGTTTCTTTTTATTTAGAAAAGTAATTGATTCGTTTGTAGCGATGCGATAAATCCAAGTGTATAATTGAGAATCGCTTCGAAATTTGGCCAGATTTTTCCATACTTTAACAAAAGTCTCTTGTACTAAATCATCGGTATCATCGTGATCGATAACCAAACGACGGATATGCCAATAAATTTTTTGTTGATATTTATTTAATAGCAAGTTGAAAGCCTCATTTTGTGTTTTTTCAACACTAAATTTTTGCAGTATTTCCGAGTCTTCAACTTGTTTCATTTACAATAAGCTTGAGAGGTTAATTTTAAAACTAAGGTCGAGAATTAACCTCAACCTCAGTCTAAACTTTTATATTTTAAATTTTTCTTTTCATTACTTTTTGTGCAGCTGCAACAATATCAGATGGGTCTAATTTGTATTTAGTCATCAGCTGATCTGGTGTAGCACTTTCTCCAAAACTGTCATTTACAGCAACAAACTCTTGTGGTGCAAGATATTCAGTTGTTAATAAACGTGCAACGCTTTCTCCAAGTCCACCAAATTTATTGTGTTCTTCACAAGTCACTACACATCCAGTTTTCTTAACAGATTTTAGAATAGCTTCTTCATCTAAAGGTTTAATGGTGTGGATATTTATTATTTCTGCATCGATACCTAATTCTGCTAATTTTTCACCAGCTTCAATAGCTCTCCAAACCATATGACCTGTAGCAATAATGGTTACATCAGTACCTTCATTAACCATCCAAGCTTTGCCAATTTCAAATTTTTGATCTTCTGGTGTAAACACAGGAATTACTGGACGACCAAAACGCAAATAAACCGGCCCTTCATAATCCATAATGGCTAATGTTGCTGCCTTAGTTTGATTATAATCGCAAGGATTAATTACCACCATTCCAGGTAGCATTTTCATTAAGCCTATGTCTTCTAAAATTTGGTGTGTTGCACCATCTTCTCCTAAGGTTAAACCTGCGTGAGAAGCACATATTTTAACATTTTTACCAGAATAAGCAATCGATTGACGAATTTGATCGTAAACCCTACCTGTAGAGAAATTTGCAAAAGTACCCGTAAATGGTATTTTACCACCAATTGTTAAACCAGCAGCAATACCCATCATATTTGCTTCGGCAATACCAACTTGTACAAAACGTTCAGGAAAATCTTTGATAAAAGCATCCATTTTTAAAGAGCCCACTAAATCGGCACAAAGCGCAACTACATTCTCATTGCGTTTACCTGCTTCATGCAGACCTGCTCCAAAACCAGAACGTGTATCTTTTTTTTCTGTATATGTATATTTTTTCACGATGAAGTTATTTTATGAATTAAAGGTGTTCAAGCTTGCTTCGCAGGTTTTCATACCCCAAACCCCTAAAGGGGCTTTATTTTTTATTTGAAATTTATTTAATTTCCCCTTTAGGGGATAAAGGGGTTAATAATCCCCAGCTGTTTCTTTTAATTGATTTAATGCTAGTTCTAATTGTGCATCGCTTGGAGCCGAACCATGCCATTTGTGTGTGCCAACCATAAAATCTACACCATAACCCATCTGAGTACTCATTAAATTTAAAATTGGTTTGCCTTTTCCGGTTAATGATTTAGCATAATGTAAAGCTTTTACAATTTCTGCCATATCGTTACCATCAGATGTAATTACATGCCATCCAAAAACTTCGAATTTTGCTTGAAGATTTTCTAAAGACAATACTTTTTCTGTAGGCCCATCAATTTGTTGACCATTATAATCAACACTTGCAATTATATTATCTACTTTATGAAAAGGAGCGAACATTAAAGCTTCCCAGTTCTGTCCTTCTTGCAATTCTCCATCGCCCATTAAAGTATAAATGATTGATTTATCGCCGTTTAGTTTTTTAGCTAACGCTGCACCTATAGCAACAGATAAACCTTGGCCTAAAGAGCCAGAAGCAACACGAATACCTGGCAAACCTTCATGTGTTGTTGGGTGTCCTTGTAATCTAGTATCTAGTTTTCTGAAAGTAGCCAATTCACTTACGTCAAAATAACCAGATCTAGCTAATACGCTATACCAAACTGGAGATATGTGTCCGTTTGAAAGGAAAAATAAATCTTCGCCAGCTCCTTCCATAGTAAAAGCTGTGTTGTGGTTAAGCACTTCGAAGTATAAAGCTGTAAAAAAGTCTGCGCAACCCAAAGATGCACCAGGATGCCCAGATTGAACAGCATGAACCATTCTTAAACAATCTCTTCTTACTTGAGAAGCTATATCTTCTAATTCACTAATTGTGTGTTTCATTTATTTTTTTAAAATTTTATTTGTTAGATGAAGCCTTTGATGATTAAAATAATTACTTTAATCATGTTGGGTTCATTGATAAAAATATTGGTATATCTAAAGAAAGGCAAGTTAATTATAAAAGTTTAGCTAATTAAATAAACCTAGATTAATTTATATTAAAGCTAAAACTTGAGCTGTTGCTGCTTTCGTATCTACTTTCAAGATAATATGAGCAATATTACCTTGCTCATCAATAATAAATGTTGTTCTATTGGTACCCATATATTTTTTACCATACATGCTTTTCTCAGCCCAAACGCCGTAAGCCTCAACAATTGCTTTATCAGTGTCTGCTATTAATGTGAAAGGTAAATCATATTTAGTGATAAACTTTTGGTGTGATTTTTCATCATCTACACTTACACCTAAAACTTCAATACCTTTAGCTTTTAAACCTTGGTAATTGTCTCTAAAATCGCACGCTTCTGTTGTACAGCCTGGGGTATTGTCTTTTGGATAAAAATAAAGAACCACTTTCTTTCCTTTAAATTGATCTAAAGAAATAGTATTTCCATTTTGGTCTTTTGAAGTGAAGTTTGGGGCTTTATCGCCTTGTGATAGTGTACTCATGCTGTTATTGTAAAATTAAAAATTTGAAGAGTTTTGTAAAACCAAATGATTAAGATTTATTTAAAAAATTCAATTGCATATCGTTTTACGTTGTCTTTTATATCGGTAATAATTAATTCGAAATTATGCTTTCCAGCTGAAGTTTGTTCGTCGAAACTATGCCACAAACTAGCCGATTTTGAATCGAACTCCATTAATATCCATTTGCCATCAATATAACCATTAAAACTTTTAATTCCAGATAAATTATCACTAATTCGGAAACTCATTTTGCTTATTCCTGCCATATTTTTACCATTTGCAATATTAATTGGAATAATGGAAGGTGCGATGGTATCTACAGCAATATAGAATTTTCCAAAATTTTTAGGTTTAGCTTTTACATAACCGTTTTCAAAAAAACCACCCTGATTTGCACCATTAGTGTTTACAATTAATGCTTTACTTTGATGTTTTGCTAGGCTGCTATCTGCTTTAATCCAAAGTTCAAAACCAACATGTAATGGAGTTAAGTTGTTATGAACTTGATGGACTGAAGAGAATGAATTTGCATTAAGCTTAGGTAATTTTTTATAAATAAAGTTAAGGTCATCATATAATGTGCCTTTTGGTAAAATTACTTTAACATCATCATCATTATATTCATTCAATTTATTATAGGAAAAAGCAACTCCATTTGTTTGTATAGGTGTATTTATAATAGCTTTTGGATTAGCAAGAACATTAAATGTTAAATTGCTTTTATTACCGTTAGAATCAGTGATAATGTATTTTACTTCATGTATTTTTCCATCATTAAAATTTATGATACCATTGTTTATCAGATTACTATAAATTTGTAAGGGATTTCCTGGAGCTAAAAAGCTTTTTTGGATACTTCTTTTTAGGGTAATTAAGGCGGGATAATCTATATGAGAATTAATCGCTTTGCTATTTTCGAAACTAAAACGTTCTAATGCTGAAGTGAAAATGCTTTTGCCATCTAAAAATAATTCTATCGAATAAACACCATTTAATCCAGAATTCCCACTGTGTTTATCTGTAGCAACAATACCAAAACCAACTTCACCAGTTAAATTGATAGTGCTAACTTTATTTAATACATATTTTCCACTAGAACCCGCAACTTGAAAATATTGCTTAGGTGTAAACTCATTAAAAGGTTTCCCATTTAAGCGATAAACATACATCGATGAAATAACTGGAGGAACATTATCTGGAATTTGAATACCTAATAATTGTGGATTTATAGTTGCCTCTGTTTTGGTATCTCTTAATTCGAAATGTAAATGTGGACCACCAGAACTACCAGTATTTCCAGAGTATGCAATTACATCGCCTTTACGAACTGGGATGTAATCTGGGGTAGGAAATTCATCGATTTCGTAAGATTTTTTTTGGTATTGAATTTTTTTAACTTCTTGCGCAATTTTAGGATTAAATCTTGATAAATGCCCATAGACTGAAGTAAATCCATTCGGGTGATTGATATATAAAGCCAAGCCAAAGCCGCTATTTTGTACTCTTAATCGAGAGATGTAGCCGTCTGCGGTAGCATAAACTGGATAGCCAATTTGCTGATTAGTTCTAAAATCTATACCAGAGTGAAAGTGGTTAGCTCTTAACTCGCCAAATGAGCCTGCTAAAGCTGGTGGAGTAATGTCTAGTGGTTGCCTAAAATCAGTAAATGGATAACTATTGCTATTGAAAATTTGCTGGGCATCAGCTTTGATAGCTAAGAAAACAAATAAAAATAATAGATATAACGATTTAAAACTATTTAAAGTTTGATTAGTTTTTTTAATGTGCATTCTAATTATTTAACGCCAAAATTGATTAATTGTTTCCCTTCTAACCATGCTTCTAGCTGGTCGCCTTGTTTTACTTGGCCAACTCCTTCTGGTGTTCCGGTAAAAATTAAATCTCCTTTTTTAAGCGTGATATATTGAGAAACAAATGCAATTATACTATCGAAAGAAAATAGAAGATTAGCTGTATGTCCCTTTTGGCGGGTCTCTTTGTTTACTTGTAATTCGAAATGAAGATCGTTCATGTTTGCGAAATCTGATTTTGGTAAAAAATCACTTACTACCGCAGAGTGATCAAATGCTTTTGCCAATTCCCAAGGTAATCCTTTTGCTTTATGTTCGGCTTGAATATCTCTAGCGGTAAAATCAATGCCTAAACCAATTTCATCGTAATAGTTAGCTGCAAATTTTTCTGCAATGTGTTTGCCTACTTTGCAAATTTTTAAAACTACTTCAAGCTCATAATGAATATCTGAAGAAAAATCTGGCAAATAAAATGGCTTGTTATCTTTTAAAACAGCAGTATCTGGTTTTAAGAATATGATTGGTTTTGTTGGAACTTCATTATTTAGTTCTTTGGCATGCGCACTATAATTGCGACCTATGGCAATAATCTTCATAAAAGTAAAAATATTAAAGAAATTTAAAGAACAGAAATTTTTTTCACTATCTGTTCGCCACCAGCAATAATTTTTAGATAATAAATCCCGGTGTTTAGCTTATTGGGTATGGCATAAGTTTTTGTTTGTTCGCCTGCGGCAGCTCTTTCGTTAGCTAACGTGGCAACATCATTTCCCAAAATATCGGTAATTTTTACAGTGAAAGGTGTTTCTTTTTCTAAGCGTAAATTGATGTTAATTTGATCAGTTAAGGGATTGGGATAAATTTTGAGGACAACTAGTAGTTTATTTCGCTTTGCAGCATTTATGGCTACAGTAGTTGTTGGTATATAGCCCATTGTAGCTGGTCTATAAGGTTGTATGTTAGTTTTAAGTACTGGGGTTGGAGTTCTATTTGTAATTTTTGCCTTTGGTTTGATAGATAATCTGCTTGTATCTATTTTTTGAGCAAAAACTACAGAACTAGTCAAAGCAACCATGCAAAATATGCATAGTAAACTTTTTGAGAACGCCATTTTTAATCTTAATACCATTTAATACTAACAAAAATATAAATAATAAAACTAAATAATCAAACAAATACCGCTTTAAAGCATTATTTAACATTATTTAACACCCAATTTTAGTATAAATTTTTAATGAATATTATTATAATTATTTAGTTAATTTTGCAACCAAATCTTATAGCAGTGTCAAATCATAAAAACGTAAATGCGCTCACCGCAGGTGGGGTTCTAGTAAGTTTGGGTATAGTTTTTGGGGATATTGGAACTTCACCATTATATACTTTAAAAGCAATTTTTAAAATCGCCAATCAAAGTGGTCAATCATTTAGTTCAGATTTGGTTTTAGGTGCCTTATCATGTATCATTTGGACATTAACACTACAAACTACCATAAAATATGTAATTATCACTTTAAGAGCAGATAACAAAGGTGAAGGAGGGATTTTTTCTCTTTTTTCTTTGGTGCGTAAAAAGGCAAAATGGCTAGTTATTCCAGCAATTATTGGCGGTGCGGCTTTACTCGCCGACGGAATGATAACCCCAAGTATTACGGTAACTTCTGCAATTGAGGGTTTAAAACTCAAATTTTCAACGGTTCCGGTTATACCAATTGTAATTAGCATTATTGCTTTATTGTTTATTATACAACAATTTGGTACAAACTTGGTTGGTAAGCTTTTCGGACCAATTATGTTTATATGGTTTGCTGTTTTAGGCATAACTGGTTTTGCACAGATTATTCATGACCTGTCTATATTTAAAGCATTAAATCCATATTATGCTATTCACTTATTAGTTACAAACCCTGGTGCATTGGCTATTTTAGGCGGTGTCTTTTTGTGTACTACAGGAGCCGAAGCTTTGTATTCTGATTTAGGGCACTGTGGTAAACAGAATATTAGAGTAAGTTGGATTTTTGTAAAATCAATGCTTATTCTAAATTATTTAGGGCAGGGAGCTTGGATCTTAAATAACCCTAACTACGACCCTCATTTTGTAAACCCATTCTTCCAATTGGTGCCTCAAAATATGGTAGTTTATCTGGTAATTTTAGCTACT
>JAIELS010000085.1 GCA_019752795.1 Sphingobacteriaceae bacterium | reverse complement strand
ATTTGCAGTCAGGCTTTACCCGTAGCGAATTATGGTTCAGTTTATAAACTTACCTATAATCAATGTGAGCCAAAAGTAGAAGACCTCATCGAGTTTATACAAGAACACAGCCTAACCAATAACAAGCAGGTGATGGAAATTATGGCGGGCAATGGCTTTGAAACTAAACACATTGCCACACGCTTCCCCAACAACACCTATATTTGCAGCGATATTATCGATTATTTTGAACCGCTCGAAGGCTTAATTTATCAGAAAATAGACTGTACAAATACCAATTACAAACATGCAGTACAGCAAGATTTAATCTTTATTGGGGGAGCAAATGCATCAATGTGTATGCTCAAATCATTGAAAGAAGTATTGCGACTTAGTGCCTTTTTACAAACAAACATTAAACTAGGCGGCTTTGCTGTACTTTCCTATTTTGAAGAAAATTACACGTCTACAAATTTTTCTATAGACTATTCAGTAGACCAAATTAAAAACTATCACCAGGAGCAATACAATGGTTTATACACACATTGGTTTAGTGCTGTTAAATATGATGTTGAAACACAATTGCATCATTATTATGATTTAGCTGCTGTAACTGCCGATGATGAGTTAAGCCCTACGAGTAAATATCTCGAAATTGTTTATAACAAAGAACCATTTATAGCTAGGAGTTGGCAAACTGCCATAGTAATGGAAATCATGAACCAAGCAGGATTTGAATATATAGGCAACAAATGGAATATGGACCAGCGCTTTATGCCCTTTAAAAAAGTAACCGATGTTAATGATTGGGAGTCTCTACTTTGTTAATTCTCTAGATCGTTTCGATATTCTTTCTGCAACTCAAACAAACATTTGGCACATAAACAGCCATCATATAATTCGCTAATGTGCTGAACTTCATTGATACTTAGCTGCACAGCACTGCATTGGCACTTCGTATAAGAGTTTGCCTTACATTCTATAGAAGTTCCGCAGCGTTCGCAGGGAATAATTTCGTGTTTACTATGTGGATGATTGTTCATTCGTTCTTTTGTTCATTAGTGCAATAAACTAACTTTCACAAAAATAGGAACAAAAAATAAGGTTCTGAACTTTACGTCCAGAACCTTAATAAATATTAGATTTTTGTCTTTCTTGCAAAACAGATGCTGAAATAAATTCAGCATGACGATACTGCTTAAAAGTCCACTTTAGGGGATTTAGGGGTTATCCTGAACAGCTAATGCAACCTTCTTCCATTGAGCAAACTGGTCCGTCTACAATTTCTTCTGCAACTTGATCTTGTGTCATTTCTGCAGGAATTACTGCTTCAATTGCTTTACCACCTTGATTTTCTACTGTAAATTTAACAGCTTGAGAAGCCGCTTGTGTACGTAGGTAATACATACCAGTTTTCAATCCTTTTTTCCAAGCGTAGAAGTGCATTGAAGTTAATTTTGAAGTGTTTGGCGCATTAATAAACAAGTTTAGCGATTGAGATTGGCAAATGTATGCTCCTCTATCTGCAGACATATCAATGATGTTTTTCATTTTAATCTCCCAAACTGTTTTGTACAATTCTTTGATATAATCTGGAATTTCTGCAATTTCTTGAATTGAACCATTTGCTAAAATAATTCTATCTTTCATTTGTGGTGTCCACAAACCTAAGGCAACTAAATCTTTTAACAAATGCTTGTTTACCACTACAAATTCTCCACTTAATACTCTACGCGTATAAATGTTTGAAGTATATGGCTCGAAACATTCGTTGTTACCCAAAATTTGAGAAGTAGATGCAGTTGGCATTGGTGCAACTAATAATGAGTTGTACACACCTGTTTTCATTACGCGTTTACGTAAAGCATCCCAATCCCAACGGTTGCTATCTGGTTTTACATTCCATAAATCAAATTGGAATTTACCTTTAGATAATGGCGAACCTTTAAAAGTTTCGTAAGCACCATTTTTAACAGCTAAATCTGCTGATGCTGTCATACCAGCAAAGTAAATGGTTTCGAAAATTTCTTTGTTTAACGCTTTCGCAGCATCACTCTCAAATGGTAAACGCAATAAAATGAATGCATCTGCCAAGCCTTGTACACCTAAACCAACTGGGCGGTGACGGAAGTTAGAGTTCTGTGCTTCGATTACTGGATAATAATTGTAATCGATAATTTTATTTAAATTTAAAGTAGCTTGATAAGTTACTTCGTATAATTTTTGATGGTCAAATTCACCATTAATTACAAATCTTGGTAAAGCTAATGAAGCCAAGTTACAAACTGCAACTTCGTCTTTAGAAGTATACTCAATAATCTCAGTACATAAGTTAGAAGACTTAATTGTTCCTAAATTTTGTTGATTAGATTTGCTGTTAGCTGCATCTTTATACAACAAATAAGGTGTACCTGTTTCAATTTGCGAATCTAAAATAGCAAACCAAAGTTCTTGTGCTTTAATCGTTTTACGAGCTCTACCTTCTCTTTCGTAACGAGTATACAGTTCGTTAAACGCTTCACTATGGCAATCTGCTAAACCTGGAGCTTCATCTGGAGAGAATAAACTCCAATCGCCATTTTCTTCTACACGTTGCATAAATAAATCGCAAACCCAAAGTGCATAAAATAAATCACGAGCACGCATTTCTTCTTTACCGTGGTTTTTACGTAAATCTAAAAACGCAAAAATATCTGAATGCCAAGGCTCTAAATAGATGGCAAAAGCACCTTTACGTTTACCTCCACCTTGATCTACATAACGAGCTGTATCGTTAAACACTTTTAACATCGGCACAATACCATTACTTGTTCCGTTAGTACCGCCAATGTAAGCACCAGTAGCACGAATATTGTGAATACTTAAACCGATACCACCTGCACTTTGTGAGATTTTAGCAGTTTGTTTTAAAGTATCATAAATCCCTTCAATACTATCATCTTGCATAGTTAACAAGAAACATGATGACATTTGAGGTTTAGGCGTAGCTGCATTAAACAAGGTTGGCGTAGCATGTGTAAACCAACGCTCGCTCATTAAGTTGTAAGTTTTAATAGCACTATCGATGTCGCCTTTATGAATACCAACAGCAACACGCATAAATAAATGTTGCGGACGTTCTACAATTACACCATTAACCTTTAAAAGGTAAGATTTCTCTAATGTTTTAAAACCGAAATAATCAAAACCAAAATCTCTATCGTAAATAATAGTACTGTCTAATATATCAGCATTGTCTTTGATTACTTGCCACACATCTTCTGCAATTAAAGAAGAAGGTTTTTCAGTTTTAGGATCAACGTAGGTGTACAACATTTCCATCGTTTTAGAAAACGACTTTAATGTGTTTTTATGCAAGTTAGATACCGCAATACGCGAAGCTAACAAGGCGTAATCTGGATGTTTAGTAGTTAGGGAAGCAGCTGTTTCTGCAGCAAGATTATCAAGTTCTGAAGTTGTAACCCCATCAAATAAACCTTCAATTACCTTTTTGGCAACATCTATTGGATCTACTAATTCGGCATTAAAACCATAACACAACTTCTCTATACGAGCAGTTATCTTATCAAACTTTACCGCTTCTTGGCGGCCATCTCTTTTTACTACAAACATATTTGATCAGATTTTAAATTTAAAAGGTGAGAAAAATCGCACATTTCAAATCTTTTAATTTAATATTTTATTGTTTCGGTAAAACAGCTCCCTAACCTTCTGTTTTAACCATTTTTATACTTTTTTGCTTTAAGCTAATAACTTGCTTAAAAATCTTCATCTAAAGAGAAAGCTTGTGCTTTATCTTCAGTTGCAGTTAACACACCACTTTTTTGATAATCACCCACGCGTTTTTCAAAGAAATTAGTTTTTCCTTGTAGAGAAATCATCTCCATAAAATCGAATGGATTAGTTGCATTGTAGATTTTATTATAACCTAACTCACCAACCCATCTATCTGCTACAAACTCGATATATTGTTGCATTAACTTCGCGTTCATACCAATTAAATTTACTGGCAATGCATCAGTTACAAACTCTTTTTCAATTTCTACTGCATCACGAATAATACCATGAACTTGCTCTTCTGATAATTTAGTCTCTAACATGCTATAAAGTAAACATGCAAATTCACAGTGCATACCCTCATCTCTAGAAATCAATTCGTTACTAAAAGTTAAACCTGGCATTAATCCACGTTTTTTTAACCAGAATATAGAGCAAAAACTACCACTAAAGAAAATGCCTTCAACCGCTGCAAATGCGACTAAACGTTCAGCAAAAGTACCATTCTCAATCCAGCGTAAAGCCCATTCTGCTTTTCTTTTTACTGCCGGAACAGTATCAATAGCATGGAATAAATGATCTTTCTCTTCTGGATCTTTAATATAAGTATCAATTAACAAAGCGTAGGTTTCTGCATGGATATTCTCCATCATAATCTGGAAACCGTAAAAACAACGTGCTTCTGGCAATTGAACTTCGCTCATAAAGTTTACAGCCAAATTTTCATTCACAATACCATCACTAGCAGAAAAGAATGCTAAAATATGCGAAATGAAATGACGTTCACCACTATTTAAGTTATCCCAATGTTTTTGATCATCAGACAAGTCAATTTCTTCTGCTGTCCAAAAACTCGCTTCGCTTTTTTTATACATCTCCCAAATTGCAGGATATTTAATTGGCAAAAGAACAAAACGATCTTTGTTTTCCTTTAATAGTAATTCTTCTTTCATAAGCTTCATTTTTTAACGATTAGAAATTGCACAAAGCGTGATCAAATTTTACGAAACATTAGTTATGTATCTAAAACTACACTAACACACTCATTCTTAAAATTCTATCAAAATATATCCGCCAACAAATTTTATTTAGCTTTTTAGAACATTAAAAACATTGCGTTTTTAACACGTTTTAATCAACTAAATATTAAGTAGTTAAATAATATTTGGAGTGAATTCTTTTAAAGAACTTTGTTTAACAAATATAGAAGTATAGGGATTTTTTACCTTACAAAGTTGTTAACATGTTGTGAAGATATTGAAGAATTTCAATCAAAATTCTGTCAGAAACATCCTATTAAAAAGCTAATTATTTCTTTTTAAGGACTTAGTAAAATAAGTTGAGTGTTAATAATTTTAAAAAATCAGATTAAAATAAAAAATTAGCTCATTTTTTTGGTAACACATAAGCAATCTCAACCTTTGCATAACCAAGCTTATAAATACCTAAGGCTTTGGCAGCTACCTGCGAAAGATCTAACGAAAATTTCTTACTAAATGGTCCACGATCATTTACTCTTACCTCAATAGTTTTACCTGTACGAATGTTTTTAACTTTTATCATCGTACCAAAAGGTAATGTACGATGAGCCGCCGTAAACTTAGCTGCTCGATACCTTTCACCACTTGTTGTTTTTCTGCCTTCAAACTTTTTAGCGTAATAAGTAGTATATATGGTTTTGTAAATAGTATCTGTTTGATTAACAGGCACAATTTCTTGTGCATTTAGCGTAATTGAAAAGAAAATTAAGAATAGAAAAAACTTCATCAATAAATTTATTTTAGTTTAGCTATCACTATTAGAGTTTTAAATATACTAAATGTTTTTTTACAGATTTTTTATAAACAAAAAAAGTGCCTTAATTTTGATTAAGACACTTTTTAAAAATTTATTTACGATTTATTTTTTATCTGGTACAAAATTCATTGAAATAGAATTTACACAATGGCGTGTATTTTTTGCTGTTAAACCTTCGCCAACAAACACATGACCAAGGTGTGCATCGCAATTTGCACAAACAATTTCTGTGCGCTGTCCATCGGCATCGATAATTCTATTTACAGCACCTTTAATTTCATCATCAAAAGCTGGCCATCCACAATGTGCATCAAATTTAGTGTCAGATTTGTACAAAGGTGCATTACAACGTTTACAAACATAAGTTCCCTTTTCATTAAACTTATCATACTTTCCAGTCCCAGGATATTCAGTTCCTTTACGAACAATTACATCTTCTTCTTCTTTGGTTAGTTTATTGTATTCCATTTTTTTTGTGGTTTTAGATACTGGGGCTTTCTCTTGCTTTTGAGCGCAAGCAACAAAACTCGTTACAAATAACAAGCTCAACGCCATAAATGTTTTATTGATTATCGGTTTCATATCTGTATGTTTTTATAATATGATATACGCTATTTAAATACGTTTAGTTTTTAAAACAATTGACACAAATATAATGAATAGAAAGTTTCAAATTTTCATTTGAGCGTAAAACCTCTCAGATAAAAATTAACCACAAAGACACGAAGTACACTAAGAAAAATAAGCAAATAGAATTAAATGTTGCGATGTACCTCACACAACTTAATAACAATTACTTTGTGCCTTGGTGGTTGAAACATTTGAGTTAAAACAAAAAAGCGCTCCACAAATGTGAAACGCTTTTCTAAATATGTTAAGCTTACTCTTATTTTTTTAATGCTTTAGCCATCGCCTCGCCAATTTCAGCAGGGCTTTCTACAACGATAATACCACACTCAGCCATAATTTTCATTTTAGCAGCAGCAGTATCATCAGCACCACCAACAATAGCACCAGCATGACCCATTCTACGTCCTGGAGGCGCAGTTTGACCAGCGATGAAACCTACAACTGGTTTAGTACTGTTTTCTTTAATCCACAATGCAGCTTCAGCTTCCATGCCACCACCAATTTCACCAATCATGATGATACCTTCAGTTTCTGGATCGTTCATTAATAATTCTACCGCTTCTTTAGTCGTTGTACCAATAATTGGATCACCACCAATACCAATCGCAGTTGTAATACCCATACCTGCTTTAACTACTTGGTCTACTGCCTCGTACGTTAAAGTACCAGATTTAGAAACTACACCAACTGTACCTTTTTTGAAAATAAAACCTGGCATAATACCGATTTTAGCTTCATCAGCTGTAATTACACCTGGACAGTTTGGACCGATTAAGCGACAATCTCTACCGTTTAGGTAAGATTTTACTGCAATCATATCTTTCGTAGGAATACCTTCAGTAATACAAACAATTACTTTAATACCACCTTCGGCAGCTTCCATAATTGCATCTGCTGCAAATGCAGGAGGTACAAATATAATAGATACATTAGCTCCAGCCTTATCAACTGCATCTTTTACCGTGTTAAACACTGGCTTATCTAAATGTGTTTGACCGCCTTTACCAGGTGTTACCCCGCCAACAACGTTTGTACCGTAAGCTATCATTTGCTCAGCATGGTAAGTACCTTCATTACCAGTAAAACCCTGAACAATTACTTTTGAATCTTTATTTACTAAAACACTCATTCTATCTATTTTTTTGATGCAAACTTAAGCTAATTGAAATAGATTGTCAAATTGAAAAGAAAGATATTTGAATAAAAGTGAAAAACCAATGAATAATTAAGTTTTACCAACCAGTAATGTTGCAAAAACTAAGGCTTGATATTGATGATATCACCTTCTGTAAAAATACCAAACTCTGCTTGATTAAATTTAATTAAACCTTTACTTGCTGTTTTTAGACCTTTTGGGTTTGCTAATCTAATCACTTGACTAACTCCAACAACTGTCGCTTTATTTTCATGCACAACAATTGCAGTGCTCTCATCTATACCCACACAGGTCATTTCTGGATGTGCAGCTAGAGAAGAAATTAATCTAGCATATCTGTTCCTTTTGATAAAATGTTGGTCGATGATGGTATTTTGCAGCAATCCAAGTCCTTCAGCAAACTCAATGTTTTTATCCCAAAGTTTGTTAAAACCATCTTTAGCAGCGGTATCTATTAAATGTTGACCAGTAATCATGTACTTGCTCATTACCGCAGCACCTGCACTTGTACCGGCAATAGTTGCGCCATTGTTATAGGCTTGATGGATAGCTGTATAAACAGGTGTTCCTAATACCACTTTCATAAACCGATTTTGATCACCTCCTAAAATGTAAATTAATTTTGCACCCGCTAAAGAATCAATCCATTTTTTATCATTAACATCATGCTTTGCGAAATTAAAATTACGCATCTGATGGTTGGTCATTTTTTTTAATTGCTT
>JAIELS010000214.1 GCA_019752795.1 Sphingobacteriaceae bacterium | reverse complement strand
TATATTTAGTTGAGCATAAGCCAAATAAACAGGAAGGTAATTTTGGTCATAATTTAATGCGGTATCTAAATATTTTGCAGAAATATTAGAAGAACGTTGCCTTAATCCATTGCTCATATTTAAATATACTTGAGCCCAGTTACTTGCCATTACTTTTTTATTCCCAGCTAAATAAGCTCGTTCTTTTTTTACCAGTTGATCTAAAAACGAATACATCTCAGGATCTTTTGTTTTAAGATCATTCGTGGTATTCATTGATTTAAAATCATTTGGGTGAACTTTTATCGGTTCGAAATATGCAGGATAGGTTTGTGCAAAATATTCACTTTCATTATTCTGTGAGTAATAATCTAAAGTCCGTTTTTCATTCATAGCATTGTAATACAATGACCTTATTTTACGATTTTCAGCATCGGTAAGCACTCTTCCGTGAAACAAGTGCACGTATTCATGCAATACTACATTTCTCTCTAAATATGCTCCTTTCTCCGTATATTCAATAGCTGCGGCACCACTACCTACACCTCTTATATCCATCCATTGGCGATTGTCGAATGTAGTCATGTAACGGAATGATGGAGAATTCATGGCGATGGCTAAATCGTTATGTAAAGCCGGAATTTGAAATGCATTATTTTGTTTAGACAAGAATGGAAAATAGACTACTGCTGTAAAAAGCTGATTCCAAATCATTGCTTTTACTTGATTTCCAGGATAATAATTTACATCAGGAAATACACGTGCAAAGTTTACAGGATCTGTAATCTTGGTTGTATTTAATTGATTAGAAATTGAATCATAAACAGCTAAATAAGGGATACGTTTAGCTTTTATAATAGCAGCTAATCCATTATGTGCAGGACCATAATGCTTTTTTCTAGCTAAAATATTTCTAAAGATATGCTCTGCTGAATCTAACCTTGTTTTTTGATCCAAACTATAGGCGATATGATAAATAGAGCCACGATGCATTAGTGGCAAAACCGAATTAGGATATTGTTTTTCTACTGTTCTGGTAATTGCAATGGCCTCATTAATTTTGTTAGCTCTTACTAAATCATCTGCACTTTTTAAAGCTTTTCTAACCTCATCATCATTTTTTTCAGCATAATCTGCATAAGTTAAATTGGTGTGTCCATTGCCCCAATGCCAGTGGGTTTGGAAGTGTAGCGGGTTAATAGCTAAGGCAATTTCCCATTGTGCAGCCATAGCATTAAGTTGTGTTGCGTCAATTCGTCTCCATATCGCATAACCATAGCTAAAGCGAGCATCGGCATTGTAAGGATTTATTTCTAATGATTTGATTAAAGGTGCTTCAGCCAATTCTGGGTGTTGATCCCAAAAATGCACATCGGCTTCTAATAAGTAAGCATCAGCATTTTTTGGATTATTAGCGATTACCTTTTTAGCAATATTTAATGACTCATCGTATTTTTTTTGCAAAAGCCTAACACGACCCAACATCAGTTCAATTTTTTCTGAACTCTTCGCTTTTAAAAATTGTTCGCAAATAGTTGCAGCTTCTGGTAGTAACCAAGCTTGTACTTTAAGCGCAACTTTTAGAGAAATAGCTTTTTCATTTTTGCTATCTTGTTTTAAAACCTTATTTACAATTTGCTCTGCAGCTTTATAATCATTATTCAGCATAAAATAATCTGCAGAAAGTAGTTCTATGGCTTGAGTTGGGTTTTTATAGCTAGAAATTGCTTTGAAAGCCTCATCCCACATTCCTAATGATAACATTTTATCAATGCTTTCTGCACTATTTTGATTAGATTTTCTTAATTCTTGTTTAATTTCAGTTAATCTTTTTAACGCTAGTCTAGTGCTATCTGGTGATATGTTTTGAGCAAAAGATACGTTTGATATTAATACAAACGCCAGTATAGCTGAAATTTTTATGCTTTTCATCATGATGGTTTTACATTCTTTTTTGTCCTAGTCTAGGTATTTAAAAATAGTAATTAAAAAGAATTATCATAACATTTTAAATTAAAAAACCTTTGGGTCTTTATCCAAAGGTCTTGTGCTCCCGACGAGATTCGAACTCATATCGATGGTACCGGAAACCATAATTCTATCCATTGAACTACGGGAGCATTTTTGCAAATATAGAAATAAGAAAGCAATAGCGAGTAAATGTAAAATGAAAAGCATTTATTAGTTGTTAAGGCAACTTTCACTTTAATATCTTCTAATTAAATTTGGCTTTTTTGAAAAGAAAAAGCCAAATTTGCAAAACTATATGGATAGATTGATGCATGTAATTTAATATACCAAATTATGGAAGAACTGCTAGTAGACGAAGTGTTGGAATTATTAGAGAATGAGAACGATAAGCAGTTAAAAGCATATTTAAATGATCTTAATATATCAGATGTCGAGCATTTAATAGATGAACTGCCACAGCATGCGGTTAAATTCATTGAAACTTTATCTATTAAAAGAGCTGTTAACGTTTTTCGTATCCTTGATTTTCCCACGCAAGAGCGTATTATTAAAAAACTTCAGAGCAACAAATTAACAGAAATTATTAGGCAATTACCTCCTGATGATAGAACGGCTTTATTGGGTGAACTAAAAGGCGATGCAGTAAAGCGTTTGTTAATTCTTTTACCAGATAATGATAGGATAGAGGCTTTACACCTTTTAGGTTACGAAGAAGATAGTGTTGGACGATTAATGACACCAGATTTTATTGCAGTACGACCAGAATGGACTGTAAATAGGGTGTTATCTCATATCCGTAGGTATGGAAAAAACTCTGAGACTATTGATGTAGTTTATGTAATTGATAAAGATGGTTTATTAATAGATGATATTAGAATAAGAGAAATTTTATTGTCAGATCCAGAAACTAAAATAGGAGAACTAACAGATAATAGACTAATTACTTTAAAAGTAAACGACCCTCAAGAGGAAGCTATTAATGTATTTAGGATGAACAATAGAGTTGCATTACCAGTTATTGATGATCAAAATATGCTCTTAGGTATTGTAACTGTTGATGATATTTTATGGATAGCACATGAGGAATATACAGAAGATATTCAAAAAATGGGGGGTACACAAGCTTTAGATGAACCTTATTTGGATGTTCCTGTGTTTAAGTTGTATAAAAAAAGAGTTGTTTGGTTAATTTTACTCTTTTTTGGTGAACTTTTAACAATTGCGGCAATGTCTAATTTCGAACATGAAATAGATAAGGTTGTTATTTTGGCCCTATTTGTCCCATTAATTATTTCTAGCGGTGGGAACAGTGGTTCGCAAGCTGCAACTTTAATTATTCAGGCTATGGCATTGGGCGAAGTAACCGTTAAAGATTGGTGGAACGTGCTAAGAAGAGAGATTTTTTCTGGTATATTTTTAGGACTAACATTATGTCTTTTGAGTTTTAGCGTAGTTGCAATGTGGAATGTAGTTATGCCAACTTTTAGTAGTCATCCAGTGTTAATAGGTTTAGTAGTAGGCTGTTCTTTAATCGGTGTGGTTCTTTGGGGAACATTAATGGGATCAATGTTGCCCTTGTTACTTAAAAAACTTGGGGCAGATCCTGCAGCTTCCTCAACCCCATTTGTAGCAACCTTAGTTGATGTTACTGGGCTACTTATTTATTTCTCTTTTGCTTTGCTCTTTTTAAAAGGAGTGTTGTTATAGTAATTCTTCGTAAAAATACTAACAAAAAATCTTAATTTCGTAGCAATGGAAAATAAGGCAATTTCTCGTACACTCAAGTTATTGGCGCAATTGATGGAGTTGCATGAAGAAAATCCATTTAAAATAAAATCTGTAGCCAATGCCTCTTTTAAAATAGATAAACTTCCTGTTCAATTGAGTACACAACCTTTAACAACAATTGACCAAATTGATGGGATTGGTAAAAGTATTGCAGCAAAAATTGTAGAGCTTTTAGAAACAGGTACTTTGCAAGAGTTAGAAGATATTTTATTATTAACGCCACCAGGTATAGTAGAAATGCTTGGTATTAAGGGTATTGGTCCGAAAAAGATTGGAATAATTTGGCACACTTTACAAATAGAAAGTGTTGGTGAGTTATATTATGCTTGTAATGAAAATCGATTAATTGAAGCAAAGGGTTTTGGTTTAAAAACGCAAGAGGATATTAAGAAAGTTATCGAATTTAAGATGGCTGCAAATGGCAAATTTCTTTACGCTCATGTTGAAGGTATTGTTAATCAGATTTTTAAAGAATTAGCCGTTTGGCTAAATAATATTGATCAGCATGCTTTGCTAGGTGTTGCCGGAGATTTTAGAAGAAGTTTGGAAATTATTGAAAACGCTGTTTTTTTAGTTGGAACAGATAAATTTGAAGATTTTGCTCAAACAATTCAATCGTTTAATAGTTTAACTTTTAATTCTATTGATAACTATAATCTCACTGCACAAACAGAAACCGGTTTAGAGATTAAACTCTATGTTGTAGCAAAAGAAGACTTTTATTTTAATTATTTTAAATTAACTGGTAACGAAAATCATGTAAATGAAGTTTTAAAACTTGCAGGAAATACACCTTTTACTACAGAAGAAGAAATTTATGCAAAAGCAGGACTAGATTTTATTGTTCCTGAGTTAAGGGAAGGTTTGGATGAGATTACTTTAGCTAAAAATCATCAATTACCTCAGTTAATTTTAGATAGCGATCTCAAAGGAAGTTTACATAATCACACAGATTGGAGTGATGGAGTAAACACGCTGGAGGAAATGGCGTTGTACTGTAAAGACAATTTAAAACTAGCATATTTAGGTGTTTGTGATCACTCAAAATCTGCATTTTATGCGAAAGGATTAAGTGAAGAGAGGGTATATGCACAACAATTAAAAATCGACGAATTAAATGTAAAATTAGCACCTTTCAAAATTTTTAAAGGTATAGAGAGCGATATTTTAAATGATGGATCATTAGATTATAGCGATGATGTTTTGAAAACATTCGATTTTGTAGTTGCCTCTGTTCACAGTAATTTAAGGATGGATGAAGAAAAAGCTACAGCTCGCCTAATTAAAGCGATTGAAAATCCTTATACTACTATTTTAGGGCACCCTACAGGAAGATTACTCTTAAGCCGTAAAGGATATGATATTGATTATAAAAAAGTAATTGATGCCTGTGCGGCTAATAATGTTGTAATAGAAATTAATGCCAATCCTTTACGCTTAGATTTAGATTGGAGATGGCATAGATATGCTCTAGATAAAGGCGTTTTGCTATCAATAAATCCAGATGCGCATAGGAAAGAAGGTTTTAATGACATGAGATTTGGCGTAATGGTTGGGCGAAAAGGAAGCTTAACTGCCCAAAAGTGTTTTAATGCATTTTCTTTAACAGAAATTACTACCTATTTTAACAATCGAAAAAAGAATTTTTAATACTATAAAATCAAATTATAGCTAATTTTATATCATGATCAGTGAAATTGCAAATAACATATTTAAACAATCTATAACATATTATCATCAGTTTGATAACATAGACCAAGTTGTAAATAATCCTTTTAAAGCAGAGAGTATTGAGCATTTATTATATCTAAAAAACTGGATCGACACAGCACAATGGCATATGGAAGATGTGGTTAGAAATCCAAATATAGATCCAGTAGAAGGTTTAAGTTGGAAAAGAAGAATCGACGCTCAAAATCAAGTTAGAACAGATATGGTTGAGTTTATAGATAGTTATTTTTTAGACCTCTATAAAGAAATTTCGCCTTTGGCCACTGCTAAATTTAATACCGAAAGTCCAGCTTGGGCAATAGATCGTTTATCTATTTTAGCTTTAAAAATTTATCACATGCAAGAAGAAGCAGAAAGAATAACTGCTACACCAGAACACAGGTTGCAATGTAAAACTAAGCTAGATGTACTTTTAGAACAGCGCAAAGATCTTTCATTAAGCATTGATGAATTATTATTAGCTATTGAAGCTGGTGAAAAATATATGAAAGTATACAAACAGATGAAAATGTATAATGATCCCAGCTTAAATCCAGTATTATATAAAGAAACCAAATAATGCCTTCTAGAGGTAAAATAATTGTTTTACGTTTTTCTGCCATGGGCGATGTAGCCATGGTTGCTAGTGTTTTGCAAGAATTGGTTGCACAAAATAGTGGCGCAGAATTGATAATGGTAAGTCGTGCTGCATTTAAACCATTTTTTGATGGGCTTAAAAATGTAACGTTTCATGCAATCGAGCCTAGAACCATACACAAAGGGATATCTGGTTTATACAAATTACATTTAGAACTTAAAAAATATAATCCTGTAGCAATTGCAGATTTGCATGATAATATAAGGAGTAGGGTACTTTGTTTGCTTTTTCGGATGGCAGGCGTTAAGATTAGAAGAATTGACAAAGGCAGAAAAGAGAAAAAAGAGCTAACAAGGTCGGTTAATAAAATATTTAAGCAATTAAAACAAACTGTAGAAAGGTATGCTGATGTTTTTAGAGCATTTAGTCTCAACCTAACTCTAAGTCATCGCCTTGTAAGTGATAAAAAACAAATTCCCACAAAAGCTGAAAATCTATTTAATGTTGCTTCCACTAAAAAAATAGGGATTTCGCCATTTGCCCAGCATATTTATAAAGTTTATGCATTAACTAATATGGAAGCTGTAATAGCAGAATTGAATAATTTAGGCTATGATATTTTCATTTTTGGTGGCGGAAAAGAAGAACAATTAATTGCAGAAAATTGGCAAGATAAGTATAAGAATGTTAATAGTTTGATAGGCAATTTTAGCTTAACAGAAGAATTAGCTATTATTTCTAATCTTGATATCATGTTAAGTATGGATTCTGCTGGTATGCACATGTCTTCATTAATGGGTGTGCCGGTTGTTTCAATTTGGGGCCCAACGCATCCTTATGCAGGTTTTTTAGGTTACGGGCAACAAGAAAGTGATTGTTTGCAAATCGATAATCCGATAAGGCCTAATTCTATTTATGGAAACAAACCATGTTTATGTTATGAAATACCTTGCATTGATTTGGTTACTCCAGAGTCTATTTTAAATAAAATTAAACAAAAGTTGAAAGATGCCTAAACAGTTGTTATTAATTAGACATGCTAAATCTGACTGGAATAATGCAGGTTTAAAAGATTTTGATAGACCTTTAAATAAGAGAGGTCATTCTAATGCGCCAGAAATGGCAAATCGAATGGTTGAACAACAAATTATTCCAGATTTAATAGTAAGTAGCCCAGCTTTAAGAGCAATTACTACTGCTACATATTTTGCAGAAAATTGGGGTATTGATCAATCTAAAATCCAGCAAGAAAATTCAATCTATGAAGCAAATGTAAAATCACTTTTAGCTTTAGTTAATCAGTTGGATAATCAATTTGATCATGTAGCTATGTTTGGCCATAATCCTGGGTTGACTGATTTTGCTAATTATTTAAGCGATGTGAATATTTACAATATGCCTACTTGTAGTATAGTAATTATAGAATTTCCTTTTGAAAATTGGAATGAAGTTAGTGCAGAAACAGGGAAAGTTGTACTTTTTGATTACCCGAAAAGTTTAGATGATTAAAACTTTATCTAAGATTTTAAGCCCTAAATCTCAATGAGAATTAATCTATCCCTAAATTCAGCAATAGAAAAAGTCTATAAACCATGCGGATTTGAATTAACTGCATTAACAATTGAAAAGGAAAGTGTTGAATACGAAGCTTGTCGTTTTTTGCTAAATGACAAATTAGTTATTTATAGAACGGCTAAAATTACGCCTAAAAAAGTCGGACAGTTTGTTGCTATTTGGAAAAGGAATGAAAAAGGAATTACAGCTCCTTTCGATATCAATGATGATTTTGATTTTATGATTATCAATTGTGAGTCTGCAGGTTTAACTGGACAATTTATCTTTCCTAAAGCAGTATTGCTGGAAAATCAAATAATTTCATCTGAATTTAAAGAAGGTAAAAGAGGCTTTAGGTTATATCCTCCATGGGATAAGACAGCTAATAAACAAGCTTTAAAAACGCAAAAATGGCAATGTAAATACTTTCTAGATAGCTCAGTAACTAGCGAAATTAAATTAGATAAAGCCAAATTTCTCTTAAATTCTAAGGCATAAAAAAAGAGAAATCAATTTGAGTTCTCTTCAGCTATTTTCCATATTATGCTACGTTAGCT
>JAIELS010000147.1 GCA_019752795.1 Sphingobacteriaceae bacterium | reverse complement strand
TAAAATGCTTTTGGGTACATTGTAACCTAGGGTAACATTTCTCAATCTTAAGAAAGACGCATCTTGAATATCTTTAGAGGTAAAGTTTCTTGGCACATCAAATCTTTGTAAAATTGCATTATCTCCAGGTGCTTTCCATCTGTCCTCTAACATTCTTACAGTTTGGTTACTGGTTGCATAACGTTGATTTTCATTATAAAAATCTTCATTATTCCAACGCATTACATCAGAAACAAAAGACAATAATGCCGATGCAGTAAACCCTTTGTAGTTAATTGAGGTATTGAAACCACCTGTTAATTTTGGATACAAACCACCAGAATTAGTAGTACTTTGAGTATTTACATTATAAGTTGTTGTGATACTACCATCTAAATTATAATACTGTGCATCTCCTGTTTGAGGATTTACACCAGCCCAATCTGGTGCATAATAAGTTCCATAAGGTAAGCCTACTTTTAAAATACGTGTATCTCCATCAGGATAAGAATCTGTAATATCTGTTACATGTAGAATAACGTTTTTATTGTAACCTGCATTTACGCCTAATGTCCAAGTAAAATCGTTAGTTTTAATTACATCTCCGCTCACATCAAACTCCACACCTCTATTTCTCATTTTACCAGAACTTAAACTTAAAGTACTGAAACCAGATGTTGCCGAAGGTGGTTGATCTATAAACATATTGCTTGTGATCTTGTTATAATAATCAACACTAGCTCTTAATCTTCTGCTTTTAAATAAGCTTAAATCAAACCCACCATTAAATTCGTCAACATATTCCCAATCAAAATTTGGATTACCCGCAGAAGCTGGTCTTATTCCAGAAACACCCCCATAAGTTGTGCTTACAGAATAAGTTGCCAGATAATTAAAATCACCGCTAAATGGACTAGCAGTTGTACCGTAACTGGCTCTTACTCTTAAATCAGAAATAAAGTTAGATGATTTTAGGAAGTCTTCTGCTTTAGCATTCCAGTTAGCACCAATAGAGTAGAACCCGTGCCATTTGTTTTGTGGAGCAACTTTTGTAGAACCATCATAACGATAACTACCCGTTAAAGTATATTTATTATCATAAGTATATCTAGCCACGCCCATAAAAGATGCCAATGCGCTGCTACTTTTACCACCAGCAACCGAAGGTAAAAACGTTGCACTTCCGTTGGTAGCTCCTGCCGGAGTTTCTGGTAAACGACCATCTATACCATAAGCGCTAAAACCAAATGAATTATAATTGTTATAAACATATTCGTAAAATGCAGAAACTTCTACATCATGTTTGCTCGCAAAAGTTTTAGCATAAGTTAAACCACTTGTAGAGATTACATTGAAATTTCTTCTACTCGCATCTGTTAAACGGCCTTTCCCACCCAAAGTATTGGCAACACTTCTAGATCCATAGTATGAATCTGGATTAATGAATTGCTGATCAGTAGAACTACGATAATCGATACCCGCTCTAGTAGTTATTTTTAGTTCTGGTAAAATTTGGTAAGCAAAAGAAGTTCCGATAATTGATTTGAATTGCTCTGTTTTATCAGAAGAATTTAATAAACGCTCTAATCCTTGTGTACCTTCTCTTTGATCTAAAATAAAATAAGAACCCTTATTTCCAGGATGAACTAAAGTACCATCGTAAGCATAGGGCTTTTCGTAAGGTAAAGCATAATAAACAGAGGCCATTGCTGTACCAGCACCTGTGCCACCTTCACCTTCAGTAAAACTTGATTGTGAATAACCTAGTGATACATTTACACTACCGCTAAATTTTTCATCTTTAAAATCTAAATTACTTCTTAAAGCATATCTATCTAAACCAGTACGCTTAGCCACACCTTCTTGTTGGTAATAATTTAAAGAGTTGTAAAAACGCAATTTTTCAGATCCACCACTTAGGCTTACTTGTTGTTCTTGAAATTTACCTTTTTGAAAAAAGATATCTCTCCAATCTGTGTTACTGTTTTTTAAACTATCAATTATAAAATCTGCACGTTGTTTATATGCTGCATTTCCAGCAATGTAAGTTGGATTTTTTGAAGAATATGTCCATCCCGGACCAATATTTCTACCAAAGCCTACTCCTACTTCTTCTTCAAAACGCAAACGTTGTTCAGCATTCATCATTTCGAAATTAGGTCTGCTCAAATTAGAAAACCCATATTGAGAGTTGTAATTTACCGCTAATTTACCTTCTTTACCCTTTTTTGTAGTAAATACAATTACACCGTTAGAGCCTCTAGAGCCATATAAAGCTTTTGCAGATGCATCTTTCAATACAGTTGCATTTTCGATATCCTCTGGATTTATAGTTTGAAAATAACCTGCTTCAATTGGAACTCCGTCCATTACATATAACGGAGTAGATGAACCATTTACACTACCAATACCTCTAATTACCACCGATGCACTTTGTCCAGGCTGTCCTGAAGTAGAAATAACATTCATACCCGGTACTCGACCTTGCAAAACCTGATCAAGTGTTAAACCTGGTACTTGGTTAATTTTATCAGCAGCTACTACTGAACTAGCAGCGGCAGATTGAGCTTTTGTATAATTAGTATATCCAGTAATTACCACATCACTTAAAGCATTAGCAATTTGGCTTAAGCTAATATTACCTAATTGTACTTTTGCTCTTACTTCTTTATCAGCATAACCCAAATAAGAAATTACCAATATTGCATTCTCATCAACGTTTTTAATCATAAATGAACCATCACTATCTGATACAACAGCTATAGTTGTTCCTTTTACTTTAATCGTTGCGCCTGGCATTGCAACTCCGTTATCGTCAACAATTTTCCCACTTACATCAATTGCTTTTAAATCTGAAACGGAGGCAAATTTTGGTATAATTAAAATCGTGTTCTCCTTAATCTGGTAATTAAATGGTTGTGATTTTAATGCCATAACCAAAACATCTTTAAGTTCGGCATTTTTAACATTTAAACTAACTGGTTTAGATTTTTGTTGAATTAAATCTAAATCATACAAGAAAAAATAGCCTGTTTGACTTTTAATTTCTTTTAAAACTTGCTCTAAAGGCATGTTCTTTTGGTTGATACTGATACGCTGAGAAAATGCAACAGCACTTACTTGTAAGCATAAAACAGTTAAAAAAATAAAAGTAATTTTCATGGTCCTAATTATTTTTTTGTTAAAATGATTTGCGATAGACCTTTGTGGCTTTTCGCCTCTAGCGGTATCACTCTTAATGTAAAATTTCATACATTTTTAGTTGGTTAGGTAAGTTGATAAATTTGTTAGTTAGTTGATTTTGTTGATAGGCTAATTAACCCTTAATGTTTGTGTGTTTATTTCATAAATAGTTATTTTGAGATTACTTTTAAACGCCTTCCTTCTTCTATTTTAAAAGAAATATTTCCAGTTAGTTCTAACATGTTCAATACTTCAGAAAGATTTGATTTTCTAGGAACCATTCCGTTATATCTTTTATCTGGTATTGATTGATAATCAATTTTAATATCATACCATCTTTCTAACTGAATGAGAATGGTTTTTAATGCAACATTATTAAAGCTGAACAATCCTTTTTTCCATGCAATTTCACCATCTACATCAATATTTTTAATCACATTGATGTTTCCTAAACTGTTGTTTTCTACCAAAGACTGTTCTCCTGGTTTTAAAATTTTAGAGAAATTGGCATTGCTCACTTTAATAGCCCCTTCTAATAAGGTAGTTTTAATAGATTGATCGTCCGAATAACTGTTAATGTTAAAATGAGTTCCCAATACTTGAACATCTTGATTTCTACTCTGAACTCTAAATGGCATATCCTTATTTTTGGCAACTTCAAAATAAGCTTCGCCAGATAAGATAACTTTACGCTCATTACCAGTAAAAACCTCTGGGTATTTTAAAGATGATGCTGCATTTAGCCAAACTTTTGTTCCATCTGGCAATAAAACTTGATATTGATTACCTTTTGAAGTCGCTATAGTATTATAAGCAATAGTTGCAGATTTTGGTAAAGTACTGCTTACCTTATAAAGTAACTGACCATCTGTTGTTTTGGAAATTACCAGACCTGCTTTTTCTACAATTTTTTCATTCTTAGCATCATCTAATACAATCTTAGACCCGTCTGAAAGTGTTAAAATTGCTTTATCAACGCCTGGCAAAACATCTATTTTCTCTTTCTTAACAAGCAGCGTGTTTTGGGTAATTACCCTGTCTTTAGAGAAATAAAGGAAACCTGAAATAAAAGCAATAAACACTACAGCAGCGGCTATATATTTATAAAATGGAATTGATTTTCTATTTTTGGTAGGTTGATTAATATTTGCAAGAACTCTTTGAAAACCTACTTCACCTAGTATTTCTAATTCTTCTTCTTTTAGTTGGTCAAGTATATTAGCCTCTTTATCTAAGTGTTTGTAATAAGCTTCAATAAAAAGAATTTCTTCAGCAGTTGCTGTACCAGCAACATACCGTTTAATCATTCTATTTAAGTCGTTTTGATTAACTTTAGGTTTCATTAATTCTTCTGTTTGTATATTGATGTACCAGAAAGAAGAAAAAGTCCCAAAAAAATTTTAAATAATTATTGCCGTCATATAGACAGGCCACAGCGACGAGATATTTCTTGTTATTTACTAATTGCTTTGTTTCAAGCTTTGTACTTTTAATATAGGATTTTATCAGTGCTAAAGTTAGCAACAGCTTTCTTCCCGAAAAGTCGGGACAAGCTCTCGCGAAGAGCTGGTTCGAAATGTGGTTTAAGAAATTGTCAACATCAAAAACACCAAAAACACCAAAAACATGTGTGTAAGCCTAAACCTTAAACCATGAGATGCGATAGTTAATTGATTTTGTACCGTTTTTCGAGAAACATTTAATTTGAATGCGATATTTACCGTACTTAAACCTTCATAATAATGCATTAGGAAAATATTTCTTCTTTTCACTGGTAATGCTGCAATATAGAGCTCGATTAGACTTTTTACTTCTTTCTCTAAAACAGTACTATCAGTTGCTAAAGGAGAAATGAGTTCTTCTTCAAATTTCTCTGTAAACGAACTGTTTTTTTGTCCCCTAGTTAATTGTTTCAGTACTTGAAATCTAACTGCTGTATGTAAATAAGCAGCTGGATTAACCAGATTTAATTCAGCTTTCCTATTCCACAGATCAGTAAATACATTTTGAATAACATCTTGACATTTTTCCTTTTCAGGCAATCTTTTATATGCTGCGTTATAAAGTTCTTGCCAATAACGGTTGTAAATTTTTGCAAATGCAGATTCATCTCCTTGACTTAACAGTTCAAAAAGTGATTGCTCATTTTCAATATTTACGTGAATTTTCAAGAATTAGGTTGGTTGATTAACCAAACATAATCATTATTATGAGTTTTTAGCTATACCAACAGACGAAAATTGCAAATCGTACAATTTTTTATAATAACCATTAATTTTTAACAATTGTTGGTGCGTACCTTTCTCTTTAATTTCTCCTTTGTCTAATACAATAATCAAGTCTGCTTTTTGAATTGTAGATAAACGATGGGCAATTACAATGGAAGTTCTGCCATGCATTAACTTTTCTATAGCAGTTTGTATTAACATTTCTGTTTCAGTATCTACAGATGATGTTGCTTCATCTAAAACTAAAATCGAGGGCTGATAAACTAAAGCTCTTATAAATGAAATCAATTGTGCTTGTCCGGCAGAAAGCGTTGCACCTCGTTCCATTACATTATAATGGTAACCGCCCGGCAAACGCTCAATAAAATCATGGGCTCCTACTTTCTTAGCTGCATCAACTACCTCGTCGAAACTAATTTGCGGATTGTTAAGCGTGATATTATTGAAAATGGTATCCGAAAAAAGGAATACATCCTGCAAAACAGTTGCAATATTACTTCTCAAAAAACTTAGTTCATAAGCTTTAATATCAATTCCATCTACTTTTATACTTCCTCTTTGTATTTCGTAAAAACGATTTAAAATATTAATAGTTGATGATTTTCCGGCACCAGTTGCACCAACCAATGCTACTGTTTGTCCTTCTTTTACTTCAAAGGAGATGTCTTTTAAAACATAATTATCTTCCGTTAGCTCTCCATCTTGATTGTAGCTAAACCAAACTTTATCGAAACTGATATTTCCCTTTATTTTATCAGTTACATAAGTTCCTTTATTTTCAGTGGTTTCTTGCGTATCTAAAACTTTAAAAACTCGTTCTGCTCCCACCATTCCCATTTGCAGTGTGTTAAATTTATCGGCAAGTTCTCTAATCGGTCTAAACAACATGTTAATGAACATGATAAACATGGTTATTGTTCCGGGTTGTACGTCTAAAGGTTTCTCTAAAATATTTTTAGAGCCATACCAAATCAATAAGCCTAAAGACAAGGCAGAAATTAATTCTACTACTGGAAAAAAGATAGAATAATACCAATTTGATCTAATGTTGGCATCTCTATATCTCGAATTTATTTTTTTAAACTTCCTATACTCTTGCTCTTCTCTAGCAAAATATTGGATAATCGCTATTCCACTGATGTGTTCTTGTAAATAAGTATTCAAGTTAGAAACCTCTGTTCTAATTTCTTGAAAAGCGACTTTTATTGCTTTCTGAAAAATTCGCGTAGCGATAATTAAAAATGGTATTGGCAATAAAACAACAATAGTTAATTCCCAATCAATCCACACCATTACGGTAATAATTACAATAACTTGTAGCAAATCTCCAATCATGGCGATTAATCCTTCTGAAAAAATATCTGCAATGGTTTCTAAATCAGAAACCGTCCTTGTAATTAATTGTCCAATTGGGGTTTGATCAAAATATTTTAAACGCAAACGACTAATGTGATTAAAGACATTGATACGCAAATCTTTAATAGCAGACTGACCTAAAGTATTGGTTAATAACGTTTGGCTATATTGAATTATAGATTGCAAAATCAACAAGAAAATCATTAAAATAGTCATCTCGACTAAACCGCCATAGTTTCCAGTTAAGATAAAGTTGTCTAAGGTGTAGCCTATTAAAAAAGGTCTAACAGGCGTAATTATAGCCAAGGCTAATGTTAACACCACAGACCATCTAAAAATACTACGATACGGTTTTACATATTCAAAAACTCTTTTAAATAGGTTAACGTTAAATGCATCTCCAGTTATTTTAGACATATTAATTTGATAATTGGCTAATTAGCTAATCGAACCATGGGTACTCCACTCCAACTAAATATAAACCACAAGCGGGAACTGATTGTCCGGCGTTGCTTCTATTTTTACTTTCAATTATATGCGCAACAGTTGCAATTTCTATATCTCCCTTTCCTACTAAAACCATTGTTCCCACAATTGCACGTACCATATTTCTTAAAAATCGATCTGCTTTTATGGTAAAAATTAAACCATCTTCTACTTTTTCAAAATAAGCTGCTGTAATTTTACAATTATTAGTAAATGTTTGGGTATTTGATTTGCTGAAACAAGAAAAGTCTGTAAATTTTAATAACAAAGCAGCTGCTTCATTCATCGCATCAAAATTCAAATTGCCTTTATATAACCAAGAGCGATCTAATTTAAATGGATCTTTATCAAAGTGTAGATGATATTTGTAAGCACGAGCAGTTGCATCAAAACGGGCATGAGCATCATCAGAAACTGCAAAAACTCGTTTCGCTGCAATAGTATAGGGCAACAAAGAGTTAATACCAGTAATGGAATTTTGAACAACTTCATCCGCTAAGTTTATCAAATCAAAATGAGCATAAAACTGTGTAGCATGCACACCTGCATCAGTTCTACCACAACCAAGAGAAACAATAGTTTGCCTAAAATAGATAGATAAAGCTTTATCTAAACATTCTTGTACAGTGATATCATTAGGTTGTATTTGCCAACCATGATAATCTGTTCCGTTATAACTTAGTTCAATAAAGTATCTCTTTTTCGTCACGTATCGCAAAAATACTTTTTTCTATCTATTTAGACACTGTAGTCTTAAGCTTTTAATATATTTGTTTTAAAATTTCAATTTTATGATACAAAGAATACAAACTATATGGCTTTTATTAGCCGCTTTAACTATTTGCTGTTTATTATTTTTACCAATGGTTACCGCAACTGTTGGCAGTGCCGAATATTACGTTATTGCAAGCGGACTTTATGAAAAAACTGCAAATACCACT
>JAIELS010000096.1 GCA_019752795.1 Sphingobacteriaceae bacterium | reverse complement strand
ACACTGGATAACTGGACCTATTGCAAAATCTATTGTACACCAATGGCGTGGTGAAGAAGATGCTATTTTAGTTGGTAAACAAACCGCTTTAATTGATAATCCGCAGTTAACCAACAGAAACCCACAAGAAAAAAACCCAATTCGAATTGTAATAGATAGAGATTTAGTTATTCCTACTACACATCATGTTTATAATAATGTGGCTAAATCTATTATTTTTAATGAAGTAAAAACTGACGTGGTTTACAATGTACATTTTGTACAAATGGAAGACATGAAGTTTTATTTAGCACAAAAAATAGCTTTCCAACTTTATTTAATGGATATTCAGTCAGTAATTATTGAAGGTGGAATACAAACTTTAAACCAATTTATAACTGCTGGTTTATGGGATGAAGCTAGAGTATTTACTGGTAAAAATAGTTGGGAAGATGGTATTCAAGCACCAGAAATTAAGGGTGATATTCTTGAAAAAATGTCTTTAGGCGATGATGAATTAACAATTTACACCAAAACATTTCAATCATGATTTTTTTAATTTTTAGTATAATTTGTAGCGTTACTGTAGGTGTATTATTCAAGTTTGCAAAGCGATATGAAATAAACATCATGCAAACAGTAACTTGGAATTATCTATTTGCAATTTGCTTAAGCATTTTCTTCTTTAAACCAGATTTTACTTCAATTACTATTCAATCAATCTCTCCAGTTTATATTGCTTTAGGTATTTTGTTACCTGTTATTTTCTTATTTCAGGGTTTAGCAGTTACAAATGCGGGGTTAGCCAAAACGGATATTGCACAGCGTTTATCGTTATTTATATCAATTGCAGCCGCTTATTTTTTATTTAATGATCATTTTGACCGATTAAAATACGTAGGTCTCATTTTTGGTTTTGCAGCTATTGTGCTCACTTTATATCGTAAAGGGAGCAGTTCATCAACAAAAAATAGTTGGATCTACTTATTACTTGTTTTCGTCGGTTTTGGCGTAATAGATGTACTTTTTAAATTTGTTAGTCAAATTACAATTATACCATACACTACTTCCTTATTTCTAATTTTCTGTATCTCTTTTGTTTTATCCATCTGCTATATCCTGTATTTAGCAATTAATAAAAGAACTAAACTACAGCTCGTTAACTTTGTATGTGGATGTATTTTAGGTCTATTTAATTTTGGAAACATTTTATTCTATTTAAAAGCACACCGAGCGATGGCAGATAACCCATCTACCGTATTTGCAGCAATGAACATTGGTGTAATTATTATAGGTAGTTTAATTGGTATTGTTGCTTTTAAAGAACGTCTAAGCAAGTTTAACTATGTTGGATTGTTATTTGCTTTAGTAGCAATTGTATTAATCACTTTATCTAAACTGCATGCTATTCGATGATACCTACCAAACCATTAAGGCAACTTCTGAGGGTATTTTTAGAGATAAAGGAAGTAAATTTATTGGTTATGCTTTTCCTATTACAAGCGAAGCGGATATAAAACCAATTATTGCAAAACTAAAAACAGAACATGCAAAAGCAAGACATTTTTGCTGGGCTTTACGTTTATCTACAGATCGAAATGTTTTTAAATTAAATGATGACGGCGAACCCTCTGGTACAGCTGGAAGACCAATCTTAAATACTTTACTTTCTGCCGATGTGACAAATATTTTAGTGGTTGTTGTTCGTTATTTTGGTGGAACTTTACTAGGTGTACCAGGTTTAATTAATGCTTATAAAAGCGCTACAATAGAAGCACTTAACGAAAACAAAATCATTACAAAAACTGTTAATGATGTATACGAAATTAAGTTTGATTATTTAGTAATGAACCAAGTGATGAGAATTGTAAAAGATGAAGAGTTACAAATTCTCAAGCAAAACTTTGATACCAATTGTACCCTTACTTTTGAAGTAAGAAAAGCGAATTTAAATCCTGTTTTAGCAAAATTAGAAAAGGTAGAAGGTATAGTAATTAAGTATTTAAAAACTGTGTAAGTTCAATGACTTCTTCCCCATCTAGTTGTCACTTGGAAATGAGCTTTTTACGATTGAGAAGTCTCTATCTATCTTGAAAATTGACCTAAGAATTCCTTAGGAGTGTGATATCTCCTTGCTACGCTTGGTTCGATATGACAGTAACTAAAAAGAATTAATATTTTTTTCTAAGTTTGTCTAACCTAATATCAATCTTATGCAAAAATTATCAGAAGCTGATTTAATCATCAATCCGGATGGAAGTATATACCATTTAAACTTATTGCCTGAAGATATTGCTGATACCGTAATTACTGTTGGTGATTTAGATCGCGTTGGAGAAATTAGTAAACATTTCGATTCAATTGAGCTTAAAAAAGGTAAAAGAGAATTTATTACGCATACGGGTTATTTAGGAAAAAAACGTATTACAGTACTTTCTACCGGTATTGGAACAGACAATATAGATATCGTTTTTAACGAATTAGATGCATTAGTAAATATTGATTTTAACACTCGTGAAATCAAAAAAGATTTAAAATCATTAAATATCATTAGAGTTGGAACTTCTGGAGCTATTCAGCCAGACATCCCTATGGGAACAATTTTGGCTTCTACTTATGGTTTAGGATTCGATGCTTTAATGCATTATTATATTCATGAAATTTCTGGTGATGAGCATAGTTTATTAGATGGTATTCATGCACATTTTTCGCATATTAAAAACCTTCATCCTTATATTACTGCGGCAGACAATACACTTTTGCAAACTATAGGTAAAGATATGGAACAAGGAATTACGATTACTGCCCCAGGATTTTACGCACCTCAAGGCAGACAAGTAAGAGCCAAAAATGCTATTCCTGGTTTCATCAATCAACTAAATAGCTTTAGTCAAGGAAAACATAGAATTACCAATTTAGAAATGGAAACTGCGGGTATTTACGCTTTAGCAAAAACACTTGGGCATAAAGCATTATCTGTAAATGCTGTATTGGCTAGTAGAGTTAATTTTCAGTTTAGCACCGAGCCCAATAAAATTGTAGATAAAGCAATTAAAATGGTGTTAGATAGCTTAAGTTAGTTTTTTAACGAAGGAATAAATTGTTCCGTTTGGGTAATTTTGCTCATTAATCCATTGCATAAAATTATCCATTCTTATCATCATTTTCTGACCAGAATTCTTACTCACATAAGCAGGAAAACCAAACTTCTTCTTATCAGTTAAATCAATAAATTCCCACGGGTGAAAATAAACATTCAAATAGCCGTCTTTTTGGTATGTTCTCTTTACTAGATACTTGTAGTAAGCTAATGGAAAATTATGAAATGATAACCAAAATAATGGTATTCTAAGCGGGCTTACTGACGCTGGAAGTTGACAAACATTTCCCAAATTATAATGAGTTCTTGATATGTGTAAATTGTTGTATCTACCAGGTAGCAAAGTTGGATTAATTGAACTGTTATAGGTATAACCAGCTTTTTCTATCTCTAAATCGCTTACTGGCATCATCCTTGGCATTCTAAAACCATGAATTGGTAAACCAGAAAGTTCTTGAAGTTTTAATTTAGATTCTAATAAATCTTTGTTTTCAAATTTAGAATGATAATAGGTGTGCGATGCCAATTCATGACCTTCATTTTTAATACGTTGAATGATTTCTGGAGCATTTAAAGCAAATACTACTGTAGAGAAAAAAGTCGCTTTTATGTTGTGTTTGGCTAATAAATCTAAAATAATGATACTTCCCTTTGTAGATATACTAATTTGTTCATCAAAAGAGATTTCTTTTTGATATTCAAAAGGCATATCAAACTCTTCAATGTCAAAACTCAATAAAATCATTAAGAAATATCTTTAATATTAGTAGAACGGATGATATAATTAGGTCTATTTTTTGTTTGTAAAAACATTTTACCAATATAAATGCCAATAATACCTAAAATAATTAATTGTAAGCCACCAAAAAAGGCAACAGTTGAAATTAATGAAGCCCAACCACTTACTTCTTTACCAATGTAAAATGAGTATAAAATATAAGGGATATACAATAAAGACAATAAAGAAAAAAAGAAACCTAGGTAAATAGCTGTATGTAAAGGCTTTATACTTAATGAAGTTACGCCCTGAATTGCTAATTTTTTCATTTTACTGAGATTATATTTACTAGCTCCCGCAAAACGTTGATCTGGTATATAATCTATAGCGTATTGTTTAAAACCAAGCAATTTTACAAGTCCTCTAATAAATGGTTCATTTTCTGTAAAATCTTTAAAAGCGTTAACTGCTATCCTATCTAGCAATCTAAAATCTGCTGTACCCGACTCTAATTCTACATCAGATAAAGAGTTTAATAATTTATAGAAATAGGTAGATGATTTTCGTTTTTTAAAGGATTGCTTTTTATCCTCTAATCTACGTGTATAAACAACCTCATAACCTTCTTCCCACTTGGTTAACATTTGAATAAAAAGCTCTGGCGGATGCTGTAAATCTGCATCTAAAGAAATTACACAATCTCCTTTAGCATAATCTAATCCGGCTTTTAATGCTGGCTGATGACCAAAATTTCTAGAAAACTCAATATAAAAAAAGTTACTTTTTATTTTTGCTAAATCTTTAATTACACTTAGTGTTTTATCGGTTCCACCATCATCAACCACTAAAATTTCAAAATTGTAATTTAAAGGTTCAAAAACCTTTTCTATACGATCAACAATTACAATAATGTTCTCTTCCTCATTATGAGCTGGAATAACAATTGAAACAAGTTTATTCATTTATTAGGTTTTGCTTTGAATGAAATTTTGTGAAAATAAGTTGATAGATAATAACACCCCATATTAATATGCAGGGTAAAGCCTTTAAAGAATATCGTTTAACATATTCCTCTCTAATAAAATTTGGGAATAAATCTGAAGGAGAGAAACTAGTTAATAACAATGCAAATACAAATAGTGAAATTACAGCAAAGTTTTTTGGTTGTTCTTGCATTACAAACCAAATGGCTACACCACAAAATGCAATTATATAAGTTGGAGATTCGGATGAGTTGCTAAAAATTACTGCGAATATTAAAGTAGATGCTAGAAATAGTAACCTAAACATTGGAGCTTTATATTGATTAATTCTTAAATAAGGAATAGTAAATAAAATTAAGCCAACAGCTAAAAATGGTAAGTTTGATATTTGTGCGTTTCCAGTTACTCTTCTTACTATACCCATTACAGAAATATCTTGCATTGAACTTAACGACGCATTTAACAATTGCTTTTCTGCTAGAGAGTTATACCAATCATAATAGGATTGGATAATATATTGAGGTGTAAAGAATAGCATCGGTAAAACAAACAATACAACACTCCAAAATATACAGTATAAAATAAATTTTGGCTTTTGTTTTACGAAGAAGAAAAACGCTAAACCGACTATACCATATAATTTAACAAATGTGCCTAACATAATTACAAAAGCCGCCCAAAAATTCTTTTCTTTCTCAATAAAAACATAGGCCAAAATAATAATTGCAGCAATAGATATATTAAACTGTAAAGCAAACATTGCAGTGAGCAATTCGTGTGTAATAATCCAATAAACAATTGGAATTTTATTTCTTTGAATAGGTAATTGTTTTACTGCAAAGTATAAAAAACAAATATTAGCCAACTGATAAAATAACATTCCAAAATAATCTGGCAGTAAGGCAAATGGAGCAATTAACAAACTAAAAAATGGGCCGTAATGATTAGAATCAAAATATTCTGTTGGATATAAATTATACAAATTAAGTTGTTCTACGGCATGTAAGTAGGTATACTTAAAAATTAGATAATTGTTATTTGGTGAAGTTTGAAAATGTTGCTTTATTGAAATTATAAGTGCAAGTAATATCCAAATAAATAAAATGAAACGCTCGTTATTAACTGTACGAACCAATTTCTGCCAAGCAATAGAATCTACTAGGTTTTTGTTCTTTATATACACGATATTTTGTTATCCGTTTAACTATAGATTACAAATATATCATTAGAAGTAACATGATGGTTACTATAATTAATTTAATTCTTATTTGATGATTTTATAAATAGTAGTTTGTGTATAAATTTCTTCAGGTCGTAATATTGTACTTGGAAAATTTTTAATATTAATCGCATTTGGATGATGTTGCGTTTCAACACAAAAACCATCAAATTCATTATAATGTTTTCCTTTTTTTCCATTTTTAACAGCTAAATGTTTAGCCGTGTAAAAATGTGCTACAGGTGCTGTTGTATATACCAATAATGTTAATCCGCTATCGGTTTCGCTAGTTTTGGTTGCTAAAGTTAATTCTCCATATTTTTTATCTAATACATAAGTTTGATCATAAGCATTTTCGCCAATTATCTTTGATTTTGTAAAATCATGATGTGAATTTATTACAGGTATTAATTTCCCAGTAACCACATAATTATCATCTTGTTCTAAATAATTATTAGCATTAATTTGGTGTATATGTTTAGTGATTTTTCCTCCATTTGGAGATAAATTGAAATAACTATGGTGAGTTAAATTAATAGCTGTTGCCTCATCGGTATCTGCTTGATAAGTTAAAATTAATTCGTCATTATTTGTCAATTGAAACGTTAATTGTACAGCTAAATCTCCAGGAAAGTTCTCTTCGCCATCAAGACTAAAATATTGAAAAGTTACACTTGCAGTTGTATCTTCAGAAATATTGATAATATCCCATACCTTTTTATCAAAACCTTCATTACCACCATGCAGACAATCTTTTCCGTTATTTTGGGCTAATTGATATTCTTGATTGTCTATTTCAAACTTACCGTCTTTAATTCGGTTCGCATACCTTCCAATAATAGTTCCTAAATAAGGATAATTAGCTAGATAATCGTCGCTAACATAGCCACCAAAATCATCAAAGCCCAAAACAATATCTTGCTTTTCGCCTTTGCTATTTTCTACTATAAATTTGTTAATAATGGTTCCGTAATTAAATAGGCTAATTAAAGTGCCTTTATCATTAGTTAATTCTACAGTAATAACTTCTTTTTCACCAATAAAATGTCCCGTGTTTATCTGCTTTACTATCATAAATCGTATCTTAGACGCTTAGCTAAATTACAATTAAAAGTTTAATCCTTCCAAGAAAACATCATTTATGACTAAAAAATTAGTAGATGCTTTTTTTCAAAAATACAATCAACAACCTGTAGCAACCTACTTCGCCCCCGGCAGAGTAAATTTAATTGGAGAACATGTAGATTATAACGGAGGATTAGTAATGCCATGTGCAATTACAGCAGGAACTTGGTTATTACTTGCGCCCAATAATGATGGGTTAATTAGATTTAACAGCATTAATTTTGAAGAAACTGCAAATTTACCGGCTCAAAAAGAATACCTTAAAACTGGAAAAGAGTGGTATAATTATGCTTTAGGCATTTTTAATGAGTTGCAAAAAGACGATTGGAATGCTAGCGGATTAGATTTATTGTATTTTGGAAACATCCCGATTGGTGCGGGTTTATCATCATCGGCATCTATAGAAGTAGTTACCGCTTTTGCATTAAATGATTTTTATGGTTTAGGTAACGATAAACTAACCTTGGTTAAGGTTTCTAAAAAGATAGAAAATGAATTTATTGGTGTAAATTCTGGCATAATGGATCAATTTGCAATCGCCTTTGGCGAGGCTGATAAAGCCTTAGTACTCGATTGTAATACCTTAAAATACAAAGTTGTGGATTGCGATTTAGGTGAGTATGTTTTAGCAATTGTAAATACCAATAAAACACGAGAGCTCTCTGAATCTAAATACAATGAACGTGTTAAGGAATGCGAAATTGCTCTTACAGCGCTAAAACAAGAAATAAATATCAAAAACTTATGTGAGTTGACTGCAGAGAAATTTGCTTTACATAGCTATTTAATAAGTGACGAAACTATTTTAAAAAGAGCAACACACGTTGTAAGAGAAAATGATAGGGTGCACTTGGCTTCAAAAGCACTAAATAATGGTGAATTACAAGAATTTGGCAGATTAATGTATGCTTCGCATCAATCCTTAAAAGAACTTTATGAGGTTTCGGGTAAAGAATTAGATGCAGTTGTAGACTTTTGCCAGGATTATGAACATGTAATTGGTGCTCGAATGACAGGCGCAGGATTTGGAGGTTGTGCAATTGCTTTACTTAAAAAG